>DATJVC010000001.1 GCA_035501935.1 Gammaproteobacteria bacterium
CAACCAGACGCTGTGGGGCCAGGGCTTCCCGTTATTCGGCATCGGTGGCGACAAGTTCCCCATCCTAAACGGGGGTGGCAGCGACGCCATCGTGCTGGCCAACAACACCGAAGTGGCGGGCCTGCAGATCGACGGCGCTGAGGGTGCAGGCATCTTTGGAAGAAATGTCACGGGCTTCAACATCCACAACAATCGTATTACGAATAATATCGGCGATGGCATTGATATCTGGAATTATGGCACCTCCAGCACCGGCACCATCGCCCACAACCTGGTCGACTCCAATAACCATGGCATCTATTTGTTTAATGATGCAAGGAATGGGCAGAACATCTCCCAGACGGTCAGCATCACTGGTAATACCATTACTAATAACAACAATGAAGACATAAAGGATCACAGCAGATCTCACGATGTCGGCAGCAGTATTACTCAAAACCTGACCATCAGCGGCAACACCATCAGCGGCAGCAGTCGTAACGGTATCTACGTTCGTAACGAAGCGTATGACAGTGGGAGTCTGACACAGACGCTTGCCATCACCAGCAACACCATCAGCGGCAACGGCAGAGATGGCGTGAGAATAATCGATGAAGCTCGCTATAAATCTGTAATTTCGCAGACCTCGACAATCAAGTTCAATACCATCAGTGGCAATTACAAACGTGGCATTTATGTCCGCAATGTGGCCTATAACGACGGCGGGCATATTACCCAGACACTCACGATTGCCAACAATACCATCACCAATAATAGATACAGCGGCATATATCTTCAGAATCGGGCTTATTACAACGGCAGCATTACCCAGACGGTCAGCATCGCCAGCAATATCATCAGCGGCAATGGCGGGAGCGGTATAAGAGTCAACAATAATGCCTTCGCCAACTACTACGAAGAAAACGGCGGCGGCAGTATTAGTCAGACTTTGAATATTGCCAGCAATACCATCACCAACAATAGCGAATCCGGCATTTACCTCCGCAACTTTGCCGGCTATGGGAGCAGCGTTACCCAGACCGCGACCATCAGCCACAACACCATCACGGGCAATGGCGAAAGCGGTATCTATCTGAAGAACAGGGCTGCCTATTACGGTAGCAGTACTCAGACGGTTACCATCACCGGGAACACGATAAAGAACAATGCCAACCATGGCGTACGGATGTACAACTACGCGTATGATGGCGGTGTCGCCACCCAACACGTGGATCTCTCCGGTGGTAATACCATCAGCGGCAACAATGGCTTTGGAGTAAGCATATACAATAGGTACAGCGACGGCACGGCCAACCAGACAGTGGACCTGCGTAACAACACGATTGTTAACAACACCGCAGGCAGCATCTACTACAACGGGCGCCATTCGCAGACCATTACCCTGCCTGATGGTACAGTAATTACCAACTGACGATTCATCAATCATCGTTCCGGCAGTCCCCCGCAGATGAAGCGGGGCAGGCTCTGCCGGAATGACGACTAGGCGGCAGTCAAATTACGAAGTTGCTCCGCCAGCGCCGCTACCGTGGGCAGGACGCGCTCGATCTCGGCTTCGTTCTTGCGCCACTTGTCTGCATCCGGCGGGGTGAGGGTATAGCGCGAATTCGACAGGGTCTTGGAAGTGACTTCCTCCATGCGCGGGCCGAACGGGATTTCGGCAAACGAGCACAAGCGCTGGATTTGCCCGCGCGGATCATTCAACAAATCCTCGTAGCGCAGGCTGCACCACTCGGAAACGGGCAGATCCGCGAGGTCGTCTAGAATCTGCTGGTTGGCCAACTGCCATTGGCGGGCGGCGACTTCCTCCAGCGGTTTGCCGTTCAGTTCACGCCAGCCGGGAATGAGCAGCATCGACCAGCGCAGCGGTCCCGACCAGCCCGGCAACTGCGGGTAGGTCACAAATTTCCCTGAGCGCCACGCCTCCATGATGCTACTGACATTGGCGCGCGGTTCGCGGTGCAGGAAGATGAAGCGCGCATCCGGGAACACGGCCTTGAGGAGAGGGATGCGCAGGGCGTTTTTGGGTGTTTTCTCCAGAAATCGCACCGCCACGCCGTTTTGTCCCTGCAGGCGTTTGCCATCCGCATCCTGCAGGTGTGAGGCAAAGTTTGCGCGCAATGCATTGGTGGCCTCTGGTGTTGCGTCCGCCGCCGTCAGCCGGTTGGAGTGAAATTGATTGGCGGCGGGGCTCAGTCCCTGAATGCCTTCGATGAGCTCGTGACTTTCACCGCCGACGGTCCACAATGCGCGGTTGTTCGCCAGCGTTTCAAACAGCAGCGTGCTGCCCGAGCGCGGCGCGGAGACGATGAAGACGGGACGATCGAAAAGTCCCTGGCTGCGCGGTTGCAGCACAGGTGCCGGCATGGGGCCGCTGGCCTGTGCCGAAGGCAACGCGGCGGCGGTTCCGGCATATTTCGGGTTGAGTGCCACGCCCAGGCGCGAGTGGAGCACGCTCAGGGCCGTGAGCTGATTGCTGGCCATCACCAAACCGTCCGCCACGCCGGCGGCGCGGCGCAGGGTTTCCTCCAGCAGTGCCTTGTAAAACGGCCAGCCGGAGGGCTGCTCGCCATGCACCGACCATATGGACCGCCATTCGTAGCGCAGCGAACGAACCAAGTGCGCAAAGGTCCGCAGGTTGGCCTCTGAACCACCGGCGACCACTTGCAGGTCGTCGGTCAGGTCTTTCATCAACCAGTCCATTTCGCCCGGCGACATGACCACCGGCACGTTGTAGCGTTCGGTGGGAAAAGTTGCGGCCGCGCCGGGTTGGTAGGGTACGAGCCGCGCCTCCCGTGGTTTGGCATTGGGGTCAAATGGGTTGACGCCGGTGCCGACCAGGTCCCAGAAGGCGGCGGAACCGACCGTGTCGAACACCAGATGCACGCGGGTGAAATTGGCGGGGTTGATGACCTTGTGAGAACGCCAGTTGTCGAACACCCAGGCCTCGCCGGCACCCATGTGCACGTCGCGCCCGTTGCACCAGAAGCGTACCGCCGTGTTGGTGATGATGGGGATGTGCACGCGCACGCGATGAGCCCAGTAGTAGTGGATGTCGCTGTGCTGGGAGACCTCGCTTTTGGGGTTCAGGCGCATCAGCCGCGAGCGGCCGATGACGGTGTTGAAGGAAGCCAGGATTTGCCGGACGTACGGACAGCGGTCGAGCTTCTCCGTCACCTGCATGGGGCCTTCCATGTCGTCATTCTGGCCGCCGTGGGCCGAGACCAGCACCATGGCGGTGTTGCCCTCGTAACCCTGGGGGTGATCGCGCCACTCCTGCTCGCTGAAACCGTTCACCTCCTCGGTGAGCCGCTGCACGTCAAAACGCAGGGGCAGCCGGTAAAATTCAGCGTTGAGCTTCATGTTGCATGCATCTCACAATCTCTTGCCGCAAGGTATAATCCCAGCCAGTCCTGATTCTTAGAGTTGACCAGTGACCGCAACCCAGACCACCCCCGTCCTGCCGCGCGCGCGCAACGACGCCTGCGCCTGCGACAGCGGCTTGAAGCACAAGCACTGTTGCGGCCAGATCACGGTTTCCCTCCCGCGGCCGGCCGAGGTCGCGCAACTGGAACCATTGTACCGCGAGGTGCAGACGGCGTTTGAGCAGCAGCAATGGGCGCCGGCGGCTGAGGGCTGCGTGCGCATCCTGAGCGAGGCGCCGGGCCACGTCCGCGCGCTACGCTTACTATACCTGATCCGCAAGCAGGAAGGCCGGCTGCCGGCCGCCGAGGCCCTGTGCCGGCGGCTGGTGACATTGCTCCCCGGCGACGATTGGGCGGCCTGCGAATTGTCATTGATGCTCTACGAGCGTCGCGAGTTCGAGGAGGCGGAAAAACACGCCCGCAATGGCGTGCGCCTCAACCCCGATAACGCCCAGGCCCACAATCTGATGGGCATGATCCTGACCGATACCCACCGGCTGTTGCCCGGCGAATTTCATTACCGCAAGGCCCTGGAGTTGCATGGACCGGTCGGCAAGCTGTGTGCCAATTTCGGGCTCAACCTGAAGAATCAAGGCAAGCTGGAGGAGGCCGAGAAGTGGTACCGGAAGGCCATCGAGATGGAGCCGGACAACATCGAGAGCCGCATGGGCTTCGCGCGCATGAAAGAGGTGGCCAAGGACATCGAAGGCGCCATGAAGCTGACCGAATCCGTCACCCAGGATACGGTGGGATTGCATCTGACGCGCGCCACGCTGCTGCGACGCTCGAAAAAATATGACAAGGCGTTGGCGGAACTGGACCATGTTGGTGCCGCGGTTCAGGAGGGCAGCGCCGGCTATTGGTATGAGCGCGGCGAATTGCTCGACAAAATGGAACGCTATGACGAGGCCTTTGCCGCTTTTAACCGGGCCAATGAAATCGTGCGCCAGTCGCCCAACCGCGCCTATGATCGCGAACGATCCAACCAGCTCGCGCTGCGATTGAAAAATTTCTTCGTGCGCTGGCGGGTGGACAAACTGCCGCGCGGCGTGCGCGGCGAACACGAACCCGCCTGCCCCGTCTTCATCGTGGGCTTCCCGCGTTCCGGCACGACCATGATCGAACAGATGCTGACTTCACATCCGAAGATCAGCGCCGGCGATGAACTGCCGTTTATCTGGGACCTGACCCGCGTGGCGCCGAAGATTCTGAACAGCGATTTGTTTTATCCGGAATGTCTCGCCGATCTCTGGTTCGGCGACAACCAGGTGGCGCTGGAAACGTTCCGCGATTTTTATCTCAAGAACACCCGCCAGCTGGGCATCATCCGGAAAGGCGTGCCGTTTTTCACCGACAAGATGCCGCTCAACGAGACCAATCTCGGGTTCATTCACCTGTTGTTCCCCGAGGCGCCAGTCGTGCATCTGATCCGGCATCCGCTGGACATCGTGCTGTCCTGTTTCTTCAACGACCTTACCCACGGCAACAATTGTTCCTACGGTCTGGACACGGCGGCGGAACACTTCGTCCTGATTCGCGATCTGGTCGATCACTACCTCGACAACATGAACATAAAATATCTGCCCATCAAATACGAGGAAGTGGTGGCAGACCCGGAGTCACAGTGCCGCCGGTTGCTCGAATTTGTTGGCGTGGAATGGGACCCGCGCTGTCTCGCCTTCCATGAAAACCAGCGCTATGCCCGCACCGCGAGCTATGCCCAGGTCACGGAAAAACTGTATACGCGCTCCGTTTACCGCCATCGCAATTATCTGCAGCATCTGCAGGGCATCATCCCCGCCCTCAAGCCCGTCTGCGATCGCCTGGGCTATCCCATTTGACCGGGGTGGACGGACGCGGCTATTTCAGCAGCGGGTGATCCTTCGGCAGTTGTCCCGCGTACCACATGGCCAGCCGGTGCCGCATGGATTGTTGCGAGACCTGATCCTCGGGCATCGGCGGAATGACCTTGTCGTGCACCAGCAGCCGGTAAATGTAAAGGATTTTATCGCCGACTGAATCCGAGGGCTCGAATACGACGGCGCCGCGTCCCTCGGCGTATTTCACGCCGGCCTGGATCGCGGCCTTGATCAGCTCCGCCTCGTGCTTCAATTTGCTCATGTCGGCTTCGGCGAAAAAAATATGGAACTCCTGGGGAGGAGGGCGACACTCCCCAACCCACCGCCCGTCAACAGGCTATTTTTTGATCTGGGAAGATGCCTTGTCGAAGGCCTTCTTCATCGCGTCCCACGCTGAATCCATGCCGGCCTTCATTTTCTGCATGGCAGGTTCGCTGGCCGTATGCAGTTCCTGCAGTTTTTTCATCGCCTCATCGCGGCTGTCACGCATCGCCTTGATCTGATCCGCGTATTTGACCTGCAATTCGGCGTTCATCTGTTTGGCCTTGCTGGTCAGTTGATCGATCTCCGTGTCGAATTTCTTCAACTGCTCGTTCATTTTCGCGATGTATTCATCTTTCTTGCTCATGACCTGGCTCCTTTGCTTGCTGCTGGTGGATTAACCTGCTGACCGCCCTCAAGTGAAACTATTTTGCGCCCTCCGGAGGCACTAAACCAGTGGTGGATTCCAACACCGCCCGCAATGGGGCGGGCGCCTGTGGCAGGTGGCCCAATCATTGCCCGAAGCGTAACATTTGGCCTTCCGGAATACTCTAAAAGGCAGCAAATATGTCAATGGTATGAAGGAGAGCCATCATGTTTTGCGAAATCCGCGGTGCCGGTTTGAAAGTATCCCCGAAGCAGTTTCCCGATCCGGCGCTGGATATCCCGGCGGCGGAGGCCGGACATGAAGCCAGGGCGGTGCTGGCCGCCGGCTGCTTCTGGTGTGTGGAGGCCGTCTTTCAGGAACTGGACGGCGTGCAGGCTGTGGTCTCGGGCTATGCCGGGGGCACCGCATCAACGGCGGATTACCGCACCGTCTGTGGCGGCGCAACCAATCATGCCGAGGTGGTGGAGATCCGCTATGACCCCGCGCGCATCAGCTACGGTCAGTTGCTGAAGGTGTTCTTTTCCGTGGCCCACGATCCAACCCAGCTCAATCGCCAGGGTAATGATCGCGGCCGCCAATATCGCTCGGCCATCTTCTACGCCAATGAGCGCGAAAGGCGGGTGGCGGCGGCGTACATCAAACAGCTGAACGAGGCGGGCGTGTTTTCCGGTCCCATCGTGACCAGCCTGGAGCCGTTGGAGAAGTTCTTTGAGGCCGAGGAATATCATCAGGATTACGCCGATCGCAATCCGGGCCAGCCCTACATCGCCGCGGTGGCGATGCCGAAGGTGGAAAAGCTGCGCCGGTATTTCGGCGATCAACTCAAGAATCAGACGGCCGGAAAGTGATCATGAGCGCAGATTCAAAATCCACGGCGGGACGTTCGGCCGCCGGGCACGACTTGACACCACTTACGGCCGAGAAGCGTGCCCGGCTTGCAGAAAGGCTGACGCAGGAAGAGCGACACGTCCTGCTTAATCATGGCACCGAGCGGCCGTTCTGCGGCACGCTGTTGCACAACAAGGAACCGGGCGCCTATGTCTGCCGCCTGTGCGGCCTGCCGTTGTTCAAGTCTGGTTCGAAGTTTGATTCAGGCACCGGCTGGCCGAGCTTCTTCGCGCCCATCGATCCGGACCATATCGCCAATATCCGCGATTCGAGCCTGGGGATGGAGCGCGTTGAGATCCGCTGCCGCCGTTGCGACGGCCATCTGGGGCATGTGTTCCCCGACGGACCGCCGCCGACTGGTTTGCGCTATTGCCTGAACTCCGTGTCGCTGGAATTCGTCGCCGACAAAAAACAACCTTGACAACCATGTGATGCAACGGGCTGTTCGTGCAGCCTGCAATACTATGATATCGAAATCGCGTAGGTGATGAAGCCGCAGATGATGACCATGAGCCCGAGTGCACTCAGGAATATCACGTCAGCAACACGCTCCAAACTGTACATTCGCTGACGGGTGCGTGATCGCAGTGCCCAGTACGAGATGATGCAGGATGTGAGGAACAATAATGCGTTCAGCGCAAGCAGGTCATCGGCGATCGTATCAGCATTTTGAATCGTGATTACTATTCGAAGCAGCCCGATTACCGTCAGGCACACCCCCACCATTGCCGAGGACGCGCTGAAGATATGGACGCAGATATCACGCTCAAACTCACCCTTGCGGATGGCCTGAAGAGGGTCGGTCATTTACTTGAAGTGGCTGGTCTCTTGGTATCAGGGTGACGTGCCAGGGGTGTTGGGAGGCGGTTCTGCGGGCACGGACTTCCAGCCCGCGGGGCAATCCCGCACATACGGATAATAGCCTTTTGATTGTTCGCAGTAATACCAGTATTGGGCTTGTGGTTGCGCCGGCGCCGCGGCAGGCGCCGGTGGTGGTGCAGGCTGCTGCTGCACGTAGGTCGGCGGCTGCTGGACGATCACCGTCGAGGGGATATAAGGATCCGGATAGGGATAGATCGGCTGGACATAGGGATACCAGAGGCTGCCAACCACCCACCACCATCCCAGATGGCCGCCATGCCAGACATGACGCCAGCGGCCGGTCCGCCAGACGACGATATCGTGCTCATGAAAGCGATGAATGTCGTGATCGCGGAAATGCCGGACAACCACAGCCGCCGACGCCGTAGGCGGTGCGCCGGACAGCATCGCTGAGATCATCAGCGGCACGAACAATTTTTTGGTCGGAGTCATAGGTACCTTGCCCTGGTCGTTTAGTAATGAGGAGGAGGCGGTGGCGGGGCGCCCGGCGGCGGCGGTGGCGGGGCGCCCGGCGGCGGCGGTGGCGGAGCGCCCGGCGGCGGCGGCGGTGGCGTGCCGGGGGGTGGAGGCGGCGGTGCTGCCGTCGCGCTCTGCGGCGGCGGAGTGGCATAGCCGCCAGGCACTGGCACTTGATGACCCTTGGCGTACATGCATTGAACATAGGCGTTATCGTAGCGGCGCTGTACGGTGTACGCGGATCTGCCGTAGGCATCGGTACCGGCGGCCCCGCCGACGACCAGACCAGTGCCGGCGCCGATGGCCGCGCCGGTGCCGGGATGTCCCGTTGCGGCGCCCAGGAGGGCGCCAGCAGCCGCGCCGAGTGCGGTACCGACGGCGGCGGATTTGGCGGCGCTGTCCTCCGCGGCCTGGCCCTGCGTATAGCCCACGGCGGCGTCCGCGTATTGCCGGCAGGCGATGTCATCTGCGCGAAATTGATCGAAACTCACGCCGTTACCGGGCAGCGCCATCACACTGGGGCCGCGGGGAACGGTGGCGCACGCGCCGAGTGCAATCGCGGCGGCGAGCGGGATCAGTCGATGAGTTCTGCTCATGGTGTCACTCCTGTCATTGTGGTGCCTGTGGCACGACCTGCATCCAGCTTACCGAACAGTTCTGCACATAGGGGTAGTAACCCTGCGGGTCGCTGCAGTAATACCAGTAGTTCGCGGGCGGCGTCGCGGCCTGTGTGTCGTTCCGTTGCACGTACACCGGCGGCTCTTGGTCATACATCTGCGAAACAGGCGGATAGTAGTAGGGCGAATAATAATACGGCGAATAGTATGGATAAGGATAATACGAGTACGGCCATCCCCAGAACCATGGCGCGCCGATATAAAAGCCAAAATGACTGCCGCCACCATGATGAAACCCACCGCCGTGACCATGGAATCCACCGCCACCATGACCATGTCCCGCTGCCCAGGCGCCCTGGCTGATTCCGGTACAGAGCAGCAGGGCCGCGAGCCCTAACCCGATGCGATTTGTGAATGGCTTGGTCATGACGAATCACCTCTCTTCATCTTAATATCTTTCAATTACGGTCCATCAGTACCGGTTCCTCGATGCTGATCATGCCGCATCGGGCCTGAATGGTGGCTAAACCGATGTGCGAACTGCCCGTCAAAGATTTTTTGCTGCTCAGGCGTCAGCGTTGCATAAAACTCCTTCAGGGCGGCCAAACGATTTTCCATCTGGCCTTCACGGGCCTTCATCATGTCAAGCATCTTGCCCATGCGGTCCGGCGCCGGAAGTTTCTTGAGTTCCCCCCAGTTGGGTCGTTCCATCGGCTGCGCGGGTTTCATCTTTTCGACAAAGGTGTTCCACGCGGCCTCCTGTTCTGGTTTGAGCTTGAGTTTGTCATGAAGTTCGGTCTTGCGCTGCTCGATCCGCCCGGTGAGCGAGTCTCGATCGTGCCCGTAGCCGCGATGCGCCGCCCGATCGTGGCAGCCTGATTCATCGGCATGGGCCGTCAAAGTGGTGGCACCGAGGCCGGAGACAACCACGCCGGCCAGTATTGCCTTTATTACCGTGTTCATATGAGGTGTCCTCTACGTTTATCAATGACGCATGATCGCGTCATGAATATTAGAGTCCTTGGATGTGTCTCCGTTGTATCGGTTGCGGACATTTTTGTATCAATTTGTAACAACGGCGACCCGAATTGTATCGTTGTATATCCATCCAAGAGGCTGCGACAATTCGATACAAATGCGGTCGTAGGCGTGATCACATTTGGGACATAATGTCGGCATGGACACGGCACCCCGGATTCTGGTGGTCGATGACGATCGGGACATCCGCACACTGCTGGCGGAATATCTCGACGCGAACGGCTTTCGCACCCTCACCGCGCCGGACGGGGCGGGCATGCGCAAGCTGCTGGATACCCACAAGGTTGATCTCATTGTGCTTGATCTCGCCCTGCCGGGCGAGGATGGTCTGACGCTCTGCCGCAATCTGCGATCGCGTTCCAATCTGCCGGTCATCATGCTGACCGCGCGGGGTGCGCCGCTGGATCGCATCGTTGGTCTGGAAATGGGCGCGGACGATTATCTGGCCAAGCCGTTCGAGCCGCGCGAATTGCAGGCCCGCATCCACAGCGTCCTGCGCCGGGCGCAGGCGCTGCCGCCTAATCTGGAGGCGTCGGGCGACGGGGTCATGCGCTTCGCCGGTTGGACCTTTGATCTGACCACACGACATCTCGTCAATCCGCACGGAGTTGTCATCGCGCTTTCCGGCGCCGAGTTCCGGCTTCTCAAGTGTTTTCTGGAGCATGCCAACCGCGTGCTCAGCCGCGAGCAGTTGCAGAGCCTGACGAACGGACGCGAGGCGGATCCCTTCAACCGCACGATGGATTTGCAGGTCAGCCGTTTGCGCCAGAAATTGGGCGATGATGCGCGGTCGCCGCAGCTGATCAAGACCGTGCGCAACGAGGGATATCTCCTGACCGCGTCCGTCACCAAGGAACCGCGATCATGAGAGGATTCTTCGGCTCCATGCTGGGTCGCGTGTTTTTACTTTTAATCGGCGGCATCATCATTTCCGCATTGATCACCCACCTGCTGGCCGGTCGCGAGCGGCAGCAGGTGGTGAGCCAGTTCTTCCATTTCCGCGCAGTGGAACGCGTGGTTCAGTTCATTTCGCTGCTGGATACAGTTCCGGCCGAGGCCCGCCCGCAGGTGCTGGCCGTGGCAAGAGGCAACGGGATTATCGTTGACTTGGTCCCGACGGTTGCGTTGAACATCGTGCAGGATGCCGATCTTACTGACACGCTCCGGCAGCGCGTCGGTCCCGGCATACGGATTGTCGCGTCCGCGCCCGTGAAAAAGGACTGCCCCACGCCGCCCCCTCGGCTGAGCGATTTCGATTTACCGCTGCGAAAAAGGGAGTTCTGCCAGATCGTGAATGCCACGCTGCACGATGGCACTCCCGTGCAACTGAAGGTGCGGCTGGAACCGCCGCCCCCGCGATTGCTGCCGCCATGGCTGCCGTACCCCGGGTTGCTGATCTTTCTCATCTGTCTCGGCGTACTGGCGTACATGGTTGCGAAAATGACCATGCTGCCGCTGCGCCTGCTGGCGCAGGCGGCCACCGATTTCGGCCGCGACATACGCCATGCGCCGATGGCGGAGAAGGGGCCGACGGAGGTCCGTCGCGCGGCGGCGGCATTCAACGCCATGCAGACGCAAATCCGGCGATATATCCATGAACGCACCCACATGCTGGCGGCCATCACCCACGACTTGCAAACCCCGCTCACGCGCCTGCGCCTGCGGCTGGAAAAAGTGAACGACGAGGATCTGCGGGGCAGACTCATCGGTGATCTCACGTCGATGCAGGAGATGATCCGCGAAGGTCTCGATCTGGCGCGCAGCATGGACACCGACGAGGCCATGCAGGTGCTGGATCTGGATTCGGTGCTGGACAGCGAGTGCGCCGATTACGCGGAATCGGGACAGGATGTGGCGACGGTCAACGGCCACACCAGCGCGTCGGTGCGGGCGCAGCCTGTGGCGCTGCGGCGTTGCCTCGGCAATGTGATCAGCAATGCCGTCAAGTACGGCGGCTTTGCGCGTGTCTCAGCCGGCGTCGAGCGCGGCCGCGCCGTGATCCGCGTGCGCGACGGTGGGCCGGGTATTCCGCCGGATAAACTCGACGCGGTCTTTGAGCCGTTTTACCGCCTGGAAAATTCGCGATCGAGGGAGACCGGCGGCACTGGTCTCGGCCTCACCATCGCGCGCAACATCGCCGAACGGCACGGCGGTTCTCTCAAGCTGCGCAACCACCCCGACGGCGGCTTGGAGGCAATCCTGGAACTGCCTTTGCTGGCGGTGAGACCCAACCCCTGACGCGGATTATGCTTCCGCTTTCCGGTACATTTTATGGCTAGAACGTTTGCACAAAACTTGAGCCGCGGTATCTGGGTTATCGTGATCGCATTGGCGTTGGCGGCCTTGGGCTGGTTCATCCGTCCATCCGAAAAACCACACCCAAGCGGCGGTCGCTTTGCCACTAATGGCCCTGTACCCGTGGTCGTGACGGAGGCGAAGAAAGGCGATATCGATATTACGCTCCAGGAACTCGGGACGGTAACGCCGCTTGCCAACGTGACCGTCCGGACTCAAATCAACGGCCAGTTGGCGCAAATCGCATTCCAGGAAGGACAGATGGTCAAGGAGGGCGATTTTCTAGCCCAGATCGATCCGCGTCCCTATGAATTGTCGCTCAAGCAGGCCCAGGGCGCGCTTGAACATGACATGGCGCTGCTGCGGGAAGCCAGACTCAACCTTGAGCGCTACCGCCTGCTCTATACCCAGGATTCCATCGCGCAGCAGCAGGTGGATACGCAGGAGTCGCTGGTCAAGCAGTATGAGGGGAACGTGCAGACCGATCAGGGTCAGATCGACACCGCCAGACTCAATCTGACTTACTGCCGCGTCACCGCGCCGGTGTCGGGCCGCGTCGGTCTGCGACAGATTGATCAGGGCAATTACGCGCAGGTCAGCGATCCCAACGGCATTGTCACCCTGACCCAGCTGCAGCCCATTACGGTGATCTTCACCGTGCCCGAAGACGATCTGCCGGCGATCATGAAGCGCGTGGGCGCCGGCGCCGAACTTCAGGTCACTGCCTTTGACCGTACGCAAAGCAGCAAGCTTGCCACCGGCAAACTGACGTCCGTGGATAATCAGATTGACACCGCCACCGGCACTGTGAAAATGCGCGGCCAGTTCGATAACAGCGATAACGCATTGTTCCCCAATCAGTTCGTCAACGTCCAGCTGCTGATCGATACGCTGCATGATGTGACCGTGGTCCCGCTGACCGCGGTACAGCGGGGCACGCCCGGAACCTATGTCTATATCGTCATGCCGGATCACACCGTCAAGGTTCAGCCGGTCAAACTGGGCCCGTCACAGGGTGATTACGTGGCGGTGGAGGAGGGCCTTGTCTCGGGCGACCGGGTCGTGGTCGATGGCGCCGATAAATTGCGCGATGGCGCAAAAATTTCACTGCCCGGCGAGAAGGACGTCGCCGGGAAGGACGGCGCCGGGAAAGGCGCCACGGAGAAAAATACCGCATCGAATACCGAATCTTCAGACAAGGGTGAGCATCATCATCGGCGGAAGGAACAATGATTCTGCCGCCGCATCCCGGCAGTTAGGAAATTGCAATGAGTCCGTCGCGCATTTTCATCCTACGTCCGGTGGCGACGTCGCTCCTGATGGTGACCATATTGCTCGTCGGCATGGTGGCGTTTCATTTCCTGCCGCTGTCGGCCCTGCCCGAGGTGGATTACCCGACCATACAGGTGCAGACCTTCTATCCCGGCGCCGGCCCGGAAGTGATGACATCGGCGGTGACCGCGCCGCTGGAACGTCAACTGGGGCAGATGCCGGGCCTCAAACAGATGTCCTCGGTCAGCTCGGCGGGGGCCTCGGTCATCACGTTGCAATTCGATCTCGATCTGAATCTTGACATCGCCGAGCAGGAAGTCCAGGCCTCGATCAACGCCGCCGGCAATCTATTGCCCGCGGATCTGCCGGCGCCGCCGATCTACGCCAAGGTCAATCCGGCCGACGCGCCGATTTTGACGCTGGCGGTGACATCCAGGACCCTGCCGCTTACCCAGGTCGAGGATTTGACCGACACGCGGCTTGCGCAAAAAATCTCGCAACTGCCTGGCGTCGGCCTGGTGAGTCTCTCGGGGGGGCAGCGCCCGGCGGTGCGCATCAAGGCAAATCTGACCGCCCTCGCCGCATACGGCCTCAATATCGATGACCTGCGCACCACGATCAACAACGCCAACGTCAACGCGCCCAAGGGCAATTTCGACGGTCCGGCGCGCGCCTACACCATCAACGCCAATGATCAACTCAAAAGCGCGGGTGAATACGACGACATTGTTGTTGCCTACAAAAACGGGGCGCCGGTGCGTCTTGCCGACGTCGCCGAGGTTCTCGACAGCGCGGAAAATACGCAGCTCAGTGCCTGGATGAACCGCGTGCCGGCCGTCATCGTCAATGTCCAGCGGCAGCCCGGGGCGAATGTCATTGCGGTCGCCGACAATATTCAGAAATTGCTGCCCGGCCTGAAGGCCGCGCTTCCCTCGGCCATTGATGTTGCCGTGCTCACCGATCGGACGGTGACGATCCGCGCCTCGGTGCGCGATGTCGAATTCGAATTGATGCTGGCAGTGGCCCTGGTTGTGGCCGTCATTTTTGTCTTTCTGCGCAATCTGCCGGCGACCGCCATCCCGAGTTTTTCGGTGCCGCTCTCCCTCGTCGGAACATTTGCCTTCACCTATCTCGCCGGATTCAGCCTGAACAACCTGTCCCTGATGGCCCTCACCATCGCGACCGGCTTCGTCGTCGATGATGCGATCGTGATGATCGAAAATATCGCGCGCTACATCGAACAGGGCGAAAAGCCGCTCGACGCCGCCCTCAAGGGCGCGAAGCAGATCGGATTTACCATCGTATCGCTGACGATTTCTTTGATTGCCGTGCTGATCCCGCTGCTGTTCATGGGCGATGTGGTCGGGCGCCTGTTTCGTGAATTCGCGATCACGCTTTCCGTCACCATCCTGATTTCGGCCGTCGTGTCGCTGACGCTGGTGCCGATGCTGTGCGCCAAGTGGCTGCGGCATCACAAGCCAGCGGATGAAAGCACCCTCCATGGCCGTACGCAGAAATGGTTTGACGCCGTCATTGCCTGGTATGGAAAGGCCCTGGACCGGGTGCTGGATCACCAGCCACTCACGCTGCTGGTGGCGCTGGCGACGCTGGTGCTGACCGTATACCTCTATGTCGTGATCCCGAAAGGCTTCTTCCCGGTACAGGACACCGGCCTGATCCAGGGCGTTTCCCAGGCGCCGCAATCAATCTCCTTCAGCGCCATGGCCGACAGGCAGCGGCAGCTGGCCGATGCGGTCTTGAAGGATCCCGCCGTCGACAGCCTGGCATCCTTCATCGGTGTCGACGGCACCAACCTCACGTTGAACAGCGGGAGATTCCTCATCAATCTCAAACCGCACGAGCAGCGTCGGGAGAGCGCGAGTGAGGTGATCCGCCGCCTGACCAGGGAAACGAGAAGCGTCACGGGCATATCCCTTTACATGCTGCCCGTGCAGGACCTGACCATCGACACCACCGTCAGCAGCACGCAGTATCAGTTCATGCTCGTGGACGCCAACCCGGATGAACTGGCGGCATGGACACCCAAGCTCGTTGACAGGCTGCGCCAGCTGCCCCAGCTTGAGGACGTCGCCAGCAATTCACAGAACCAGGGCCTTACCAGTTACGTTACTGTCGATCGTGACATGGCCGGGCGGCTGGGGATCACGCTCGCCACCGTCGACAATGCGCTTTACGACGCCTTCGGGCAGCGCATCGTCTCGACCATCTTCACCCAATCCAACCAGTACCGCGTGATTCTGGGCGCCGACAACACGCCGGCCGCGTTGCGATCGATCTATCTGCCCTCCGCCGGCGGCAAGCAGGTGCCCCTCTCGGCCATCGCCACGGTCAGCCAGCAGACGGCCCCGCTTCAGATTAATCATCTGGGGCAGTTTCCCGCCACGATGATTTCCTTCAACGTGGCGCGCGGTGCGTCGCTGGGCGGTGCGGTGGACGCCATCGAACAGGCCGAGGCCGAACTCGGCATGCCGGCCAGCCTGATCACGAGCTTTCAGGGCGCCACGCTTGCCTTCCGCGCCTCGCTCAGCAACGAGGTGCTGCTGATACTGGCCGCCATCATCACCGTCTATATCGTGCTGGGCGTGCTCTACGAAAGCTACATACATCCGATCACGATTCTGTCCACCCTGCCATCGGCGGGTGTCGGCGCGCTGCTGGCCCTGATGCTGGCGGGCCAGGACCTGGGCATCATCGCCATCATTGGCATCATTTTGCTCATCGGCATCGTCAAAAAGAACGCGATCATGATGATCGATTTCGCACTCGAGGCCGAGCGCAAGGAGGGCAGGCGGCCCCGCGAGGCGATTCGCCAGGCGGCGTTGTTGCGTTTCCGGCCCATCATGATGACGACGTTGTCGGCGATCTTCGGCGCGCTGCCGTTGATGTTCGGCACCGGCGTCGGTTCGGAACTGCGGCATCCGCTCGGCATCACGATCGTCGGCGGCCTGATCCTGAGCCAGGTGCTGACCTTGTTCACCACGCCGGTGATCTACCTGGCCTTTGACCGCATGGGTCGCCGCCTGGGCCTGACCGGGGCGCCGCAGGCGATGGAATTGCCGGCATGAATTTCTCCGCTCCATTCATCGCCCGGCCGGTGGCGACCACGCTGTTGACATTCGCGGTGGTGCTCGCCGGCGGAGTGGCGTTTTTCCGTCTGCCGGTGGCGCCGCTGCCCCAGGTCGATTTCCCGACCATCTCGGTGCAGGCGTCCATGCCGGGGGCAAGTCCCGAGACCATGGCGACCAGCGTGGCGACGCCGCTGGAGCGGCATCTGGGGCAGATCGCCGACGTCACCGAGATGACTTCGCAAAGCTCCGTCGGGTCCTCGCACATCACACTGCAATTCGGGCTTGATCGCGACATCAACGGCGCCGCGCGCGACGTGCAGGCGGCCATCAATGCCGCGCGCGTGGATCTGCCGGCCGCGCTGAAAAGCAATCCCATCTATCGCAAGGTCAACCCGGCGGATGCCCCCATCATGATTCTGGCGTTGTCTTCGAAAACGCTCAGCCAGGGCCGGATCTACGACGCCGCCTCGACGGTCATTCAGCAAAAGCTCTCACAGGTGGACGGAATCGGCCAGGTGACGGTGGGCGGCAGCTCCCTGCCGGCCGTGCGCATCGAGCTTAACCCCCACGTGCTGTTCAAATACGGCATCGGGTTCGAGGATGTGCGCGCGGCGATCGCCGCCACCAACGCCAACAGCCCCAAGGGATTCATCGAGGAGGGCGCCCGGCGCTTCCAGGTCTATGCGAATGATCAGGCGCGCACCGCCGATCAATACCGCCGGCTTCTCATTGCCTACCGCAACAACGCGCCGGTGCGGTTGTCGGACGTCGCCGAGGTCTCGGATTCTGTGGAGGATCTGCGCAATCAGGGGCTGTACAACGGCAATCCCTCGGTATTGGTGTTCGTGTTTCGCCAGCCCGGCGCCAACATCATCGACATCGTCGATCACGTGAAGTCCCTGCTGCCGCAATTGCAGGCCTCCATACCTTCCGCGATCGATCTCAACATTGTGATGGACCGCACCACCACGATCCGCGCCTCGCTGCACGAGGTCGAGCGCACCCTTCTCATCGCGATCACGCTGGTGATCGGCGTCGTATTCGTGTTTCTGCGCAACGCGCGGGCGACGCTGATCCCCACCGTCGCGGTGCCGGTTTCGCTGATCGGCACTTTCGGCGGCATGTATCTGCTGGGCTACAGCATCGACAATCTGTCGCTGATGGCGCTGATCGTCGCCACCGGATTTGTCGTGGATGACGCAATCGTGGTGCTGGAAAACACCTCGCGCCACATCGAGGCGGGAATGCCGCGACTGCACGCCGCCCTGCAGGGCGCGCGCGAGGTCAGTTTCACCGTTATTTCGATGAGCCTGTCGCTGGTCGCGGTATTCCTGCCGATCCTGCTGATGGGCGGGATCGTCGGCCGTCTGTTCCGCGAATTTGCGGTCACGCTGTCGATCGCCATTCTCATTTCACTCGTCATCTCCCTGACCACGACGCCGATGATGTGCGCGCGGCTGCTGAGGCAGCGGCAGCCGGCGTCCCCGTTGCATCCATTGCTGTCCGGGATTCACGCGGCCAGCGCCGCCGTATTCGACGGCATGCTGCGGGTTTATGAATCCCTGTTGCGGCGCGCATTGAATAATGCACCACTGGTGATGTTGATTCTTTTCGCCATGATTGTGCTGAACGTCTATCTGTTCATCATCGTGCCCAAGGGCTTCTTCCCGCAGCAGGACACCGGGCGGCTGCTGGGGGGAATCCAGGCGGACCAGAGCACTTCATTCCAGGCCATGCAGGGAAAGCTGGCGCAGTTTCTTGCCGTCATCAAGAAAGACCCGGCGGTCGACGACGTGGTGGCCTTCACGGGCGGCGAGCAGACCAATACCGGGCGGGTCTTCGTGGCGCTGAAGCCGGTCTCGGAGCGGCGGCAATCCGCCGATCAGATTATTGCGCGCCTGCGCGGCAAGATGGGGCAGGTGCCGGGGGCGTCGCTCTTCTTGCAATCGGCCCAGGACATCCGCGTCGGCGGCCGCGCGAGCAATGCGCAGTATCAATACACCCTGCAGGCCGATCATCTCGACGATCTGCGGCACTGGACAACCCGGCTGACCGACGCCCTGCAGCATGAGCCGGGACTGGCGGACGTCAATTCCGATTTGCAGGAAAAAGGCCTGGAGACCCTGGTGACATTCGATCGCGCGACGGTCTCGCGTCTCGGCCTCAAGCTGAGCCAGGTCGACAATACGCTCTATGACGCCTTCGGCCAGCGCCAGGTGTCGGTGATCTACAACCCGCTAAACCAATATCACGTGATCATGGAGGTGGCCCCGCAATTCCTGCAAAGTCCGGAGACGCTGAGGGAGATATACGTCAGCACCTCGGGCGGCAGCGCCAGCGGCACCCAGTTGAGCGGCCCCGTCGCCGGGACCGTTTCCGTCAACAACGCCGGCACCTCGAAAACAAGCGTGGCAAGCTCGGCGGCTTCGGTCGCCAACGACGCCGCACGGAACCAGAGCATCAACCAGATTGCCGCCGTCGGCCACAACGGCGCCTCCGCGGGATCGGCGATCAGCAGCACCGCCGAGAACATGGTGCCGCTGATGGCCTTCAGCCGGTATGCGCCGGGCAATACGGCCCTTGCCGTCAATCATCACGGCCATTTCGCGGCAGATACGATTTCCTTCAACCTGCCGGAGGGGAAGTCATTGAGTGACGCCGCGGCCATATTGAAAAAGGTCACGCAACAGATCGGCATGCCGGAGACCATCCACGGCAGTTTCCAAGGCACCGCGCGGGCCTATGCGGATTCGCTCGCCAACGAGCCGATCCTGATCCTGGCGGCATTGGTCGCGGTTTATATCGTGCTTGGCGTGCTCTACGAAAGCTACATACATCCGATTACCATACTGTCCACCCTGCCATCGGCGGGTGTCGGGGCGGTGCTGGCGCTCATGCTGTTCCGCTCTGAATTCACCCTCATCGCCTTGATCGGCGTGATACTCCTGATCGGAATCGTGAAGAAGAACGCAATCATGATGATCGATTTCGCACTCGACGTGGAGCGCAGCCAGGGGCTCGATTCGCGCGAGGCGATATATCAGGCCTGCCTCATGCGCTTCCGGCCCATCATGATGACCACGATGGCCGCGATGCTGGGCGCCCTGCCGCTCGCCCTCAGCCAGGGCGATGGCGGCGAATTGCGCCATCCGCTCGGCATCGCGATTGTCGGCGGTCTGATCGTGAGCCAGATGCTGACGCTTTTTACCACGCCGGTGCTTTATCTTTATCTCGATCGCTTCCGTCTGTGGTGCCAGCGCCTGCGGAAGGCCGCCGGCCGCCGTCACCGCTTGCAGGAGAAAATGGCATGAACAAGGTCGTCCGAGGGCCGGCCCTTGCCGGCGTCATGTTGCTTGCCGGTTGCATGGTGGGGCCGGATTACCAGCGTCCCGATGTCGAAACCCCCGCCGCATTCAAGGAGGCCGTCAACGGCTGGCAGCCGGCGCGACCGAAGGACGATCTCGGTCGTGGTGAGTGGTGGACGATCTACGGCGATCCGATCCTGGACGGCCTTGAAGGCCAGATCAATATCTCGAATCAGAACATCAAGGCGGCGGAAGCCGCATTCCGGCTGGCGCAGGCCGTAATCGAGCAGACGCGCGCCAGTCTGTATCCGACCGTCGGCGTGAATGGTTCCAGCACCAGTACGGGCGGCGACCATCAGAAAAGCCCGACGACGCAATACAATCTTGCGGCCACGGCCAGCTGGGTGCCCGATTTATGGGGCCGCATCCGCCGTACCATCGAATCCAACACCGCCAGTGCGCAGGCCGGCGCCGCCGATCTTGCCTCGGCACAACTGTCGGCGCAGTCCGCGCTGGCCAGCGATTATTTCGCCCTGCGTTCCCAGGACGATCTGAAAAATCTGCTGGACGCGACCATTGTCAACGACAGCAAGGCGTTGCAGATTGTCAAAAATCAATATGCGGTGGGCGTTGCGGCGCGCGCCGATATCATTCAGGCCGAAACGCAACTGCTCGGCGTGCAGGCCCAGGCCGTCAATGTCGGTGTGCAGCGCGCACAGCTTGAACACGCGATCGCCGTGCTCATCGGCAAACCGCCGGCCGGATTCTCGCTCGCCCCCGACCCGCTTGCAGGGAGCGTTCCCGTGATGCCGACCGTCGTGCCATCGGCCCTGCTGGAGCGGCGGCCGGATATCGCGTCCGCCGAGCGCAAGATGGCGGCCGCCAATGCGCAAATCGGCGTGGCGACGGCGGCGTGGTTTCCCGATCTTACCTTGTCCGCTTCCTCGGAGTTTTCCAGCTCCATGCTGGCCAAACTGCTCCAGGCTTCCAACAGCCTGTGGGCATTGGGGCCGTTGCTCGCAGAGACCGTCTTTGATGCCGGCGCCCGCAGCGCCGCGATCAAACAGTCACGGGCGAATTACGATGAGACCGTTGCCACCTACCGGCAGACGGTGCTGACCGCATTTCAGCAGGTCGAGGATCAGCTGGCCGCACTGCGCATCCTCGCCCAGCAGAGCGAGGTTGAAACCGCACTGGTTGCCTCGGCACAGAAGGCCGAGCAGCTGGTGCTCAATCAATACAAGGGCGGCATCGTGCCCTACAGCAGCGTACTGACCGCCGAAACGACCACGCTCTCCAGCGAACAGGCTGCGCTGGCCGTGCGCCAGAACCGCTTTCTCGCCAGCGTCGCCTTGATCGAGGCCCTGGGAGGCAGCTGGGACGTCTCGCAGTTGGAGATCAGCGAAACCGGACATTGATGTTTCAGCAGCCGTGCCCACACCGCTGCAGCGGGTGCTCGTCGTCGCATTTATGACACCGCCGTGGCATCGGCCCTGGTGGGTGTTTCGCTCTATTTACACGCCCCGGCGCGTGGGATAACCTCATTCAATCCGGTTGGATTTCCCACCCTTGGATTTTACGAAGGGAAGCGCCCGTGGAACACTATCTCGTCTGGCTGCTCATCGGTTTCGGCCTGATAATCATGGAATTACTGACCGGGACCTTTTACCTGTTCGTGCTGGGGATCGCTGCCTTCGGTGGCGCATTAGCGGCATATTTCGGGCAGGGATTTGAAATCCAGATCATCGCCACCGCCGTCGTCGCCTCGATTGGCTCCTACCTGGTGCACGCCTATCATGTCCGGAACGCGCAGCAGCAGATGCAATGCATCGACTTTGCCCAGCCGGTGAAATTCGAGAGCTGGGTGGATCAGGGCGCGCGCATTGCGCGGGTGCTGTATCGCGGCGCGCCGTGGGAGGCAAAAGTTCAGGGCGATGCGCCGGTGGAACCCGGCGGTTCGCTGTACATACTCGCCACCGACAGGAACACGCTCACCGTCACGAAAAACCGGCCCGCATAAAGGCCGGAGAAAATACTGGGGGAGAATCCGCATGCTCATCAAACTGATCATTGCCTTGGTCCTTTCCATCGCCGCTGCGTCTTTCCCACCGACCCACAGTTACGCCGTGTGGATTTTCTTCATCAGCGTGGTGGTGATCTTCGTCGTCGAAGGCGTGCGCATCGTCCCGCAGCAACAGGCCTGGGTGGTCGAGCGGCTGGGCCGTTTCTACGCCACCCTGCAGCCGGGCCTAAATCTGATCATTCCCTTCGTCGATCACGTCTCCTACCAGCACTCGCTGAAGGAAGTGCCGCTGGACGTCCCCGAGCAGACCTGCATCACCAAGGACAACACCCAGCTCGCGGTGGACGGCATCCTCTACTATCAGGTCACCGATCCGCGGCTGGCGTCCTATGGCAGCGAGAATTACATCATGGCGATCACGCAGCTCGCCCAGACCACGCTGCGCAGCGAGATCGGCAAGATGGAGCTCGACAAGACCTTCGAGTCCCGCGACGTGATCAACCATCAGATCGTCGAGGCCCTCGATGAGGCGGGGCGCAACTGGGGCGTGAAGGTGCTGCGCTACGAGATCAAGAACCTCACGCCGCCGGAGTCGATCCTGAAGGCGATGCAGGCCCAGATCACCGCCGAGCGCGAGAAGCGCGCCTTGATTGCCAAGTCGGAGGGCCAGCGCCAGCAGGAAATCAATCTCGCCGACGGCGAAAAGCAGGCGGCGGTGCTGAAGTCGGAAGGCGACAAGCAGGCGGCGATCAACAAGGCCACCGGCGACGCCACCGCGATCAAACTGATTGCGGACGCGACCGCGGCTGGCGTCCGATCCGTGGCGGAAGCGATCGGCGCGCAGGGCGGCATGGAGGCGGCCAATCTCAAGGTGGCGCAGCAATACGTCGATGCCTTCGCGCAACTCGCAAAGACCAGCAACACACTTATCATCCCGGCCAACGCCAGCGACATCGCGGGCTTCGTCGCCACTGCCATGAGCGTACTAAAGAAGCCATCCCAAGATTCAAAATAGACAATAATTCACTTTTGATTAGTTAAGGTTTATCTCTTTTAGCTTCTGGATGGTATGTTGATATGAAAGTGTTTATTAGTTGGGCAAAACCTAAAAGTAAAGAACTGGCTAGCTTTCTAAAAAGCTGGCTAAGTTCTGTAATCCAAGCCACTGATTGTTGGATATCAGTAGATGTAGCAAAAGGGAAACGATGGTCTCCAGAAATTGCTAACGCATTGGATACGACTAATTTTGGAATCATATGTGTTACAAGAAGTAATCAGACTGAGCCGTGGTTACTTTTTGAGGCGGGCGCTATCGCTAAAAAGAAAGATGCCCGTACCTGTACTTTTCTATTAGATTTACAACCTCATGATTTGCGGCCACCACTTTCTGATTTTCAGGCGACCACAGCGACGAGA
>DATJVC010000002.1 GCA_035501935.1 Gammaproteobacteria bacterium
TCCTTCACATACTCCGGCGATCCGATGGCGAGGTCGTAGCGCACGCCGGAGCCGATCAGCACTTTCTTGACGCCGGATACTTCGCGGGCGCGGCGATAGAGCTTGATGAGCGGCGCGTGATCAGTATTGAGATTTTTGCAGATGGTTGGATAGACGCACGACGGCCGCCGGCAGGCCGCTTCGATTTCCTTTGATTTGCAGGCCAGCCGGTACATGTTTGCGGTCGGCCCGCCGAGGTCGGAGATGACGCCGGTGAAGCCGGGCACGGTGTCGCGGATGGTTTCGATCTCGCGGATGACGGAATCCTCGGAGCGGTTTTGGATGATGCGGCCCTCGTGCTCGGTGATCGAGCAGAAGGTGCAGCCGCCGAAGCAGCCGCGCTGGATGGCGATCGAGAAACGGATCATTTCATAGGCCGGGATCTTCGCCTTGCCGTAGATCGGGTGCGGCCGGCGCGCGTAGGGCAGTTCGTAGATGGCGTCCATCTCCTTTGTGGTCAGCGGGATCGGCGGCGGGTTGAGCCACACGTCGCGATCGCCGTGGCGCTGCACCAGCGCGCGGGCGTTGCCGGGGTTGGACTCCAGATGCAGGATGCGCGAGGCGTGCGCGTAGAGCACCGGATCGGCGGCGACCTGCTCATGGGCCGGCATGCGGATGACGCTGCGCTCGCGATCGGCATTCGGTACGCGCTTCAGGAAGCGTATGATATTGGTTCCCGCCGGCGCGGCGGCGTTCATCTGGCGGCGGTCTTCTTCGGAGGCATACGGATCGACGGGCGGGTTGAGCGGGCCGGGCGTGTCGATATGCGTGGAATCGATCTCGATCCAGCCGTCGGGGATGTGGTCGCGCGCAAAAGCCGTCCCGCGCACGTCAGTGATGTCCGTGATCGATTTCTTGGCGGCGAGCCGGTGGGCGATGTCGACGATGGCGCGCTCGGCGTTGCCGTAAACCAGCAAGTCGGCCTTCGCGTCGAGTAGGATGGAACGGCGCACCTTCTCCGACCAGTAATCGAAATGGGCGATGCGGCGCAACGACGCCTCGATGCCGCCGATGATGATCGGCACGTCGCCGTATGCCTCGCGCGCCCGCTGCGCGTAGACGATGACGGATCGATCCGGGCGTTTGCCGGCGACGTCGCCGGGCGTGTAGGCATCGTCCGAGCGGATGCGGCGGTCGGCGGTGTAGCGGTTGACCATCGAATCCATGTTGCCGGCGGTGATGCCGAAGAAGAGATTGGGGCGGCCCAGCGCCTTGAAGGGTTCGGCGGAGCGCCAGTCCGGCTGGGCGATGATGCCGACGCGGAAGCCCTGCGCCTCCAGCACGCGGCCGATGATGGCCATGCCGAAGCTCGGATGATCGACGTAGGCGTCACCGGTGACGATGATGATGTCGCAGGAATCCCACCCAAGCGCCTCCATCTCCGCGCGCGACATGGGCAGGAATGGCGCCGGCGTCAGCCGCGCCGACCAGAATTTGCGGTAGCTGAATACGTCCCTGGGTTGTAGCTGCGGGCTTGGCATGGCGGCTGCTGGCAAGGTATGGCGCTATTGTCATCGTGCGCCGGACTGGGACAGCTATTATAGTAGATGTCCGCGGTGCGCGGGCGCGCACTCATCACCATGAAGCAGGAGGCAATATGAGCGTGGGCACGATTGTTTTCTGGGTGGTCGTTGTCGGTTTCATTCTTTACATCATCTCCATCTACAACGGGTTGGTGTCGGCGCGCAATCAATTCAAGAACGCCTTCTCGCAGATCGACGTGCAGCTTCAGCGCCGCTACGACTTGATCCCCAACCTGGTTGAATCGACGAAGGCCTATATCAAGCACGAGCGCGAGACACTGGAGGCGGTCACCGCCGCCCGCAATCAGGCGCAGACGGCCGCCCGCGCCGCCGCCGCACAGCCGGACAATGGTGCGGCGGTCACGGCGCTGGGCGCGGCGGAGGGGACGCTGGGCGCAGCCATGGGCCGGTTCATGGCGGTGATGGAGGCCTATCCCGACCTCAAGGCCAACCAGACCATACAGCAACTCATGGAGGAGTTGTCCTCCACGGAAAACAAGATCGCCTTCGCACGGCAGTTCTTCAACGACGCGGTCATGTCCTACAACACGATGCGTGAGCAGTTCCCCAACACGCTCATTGCCGGTCCCTTTAATTTCGGCGAGGCGAAGCTGCTGGAGGTGGACAATCCGGAGATGCGCAAGGCGGTGAAAGTGTCATTGTCTTGAGGCCGGATCAGTCCTTCCCGGACTGCCCGGCATACGAAAAGTGAAAAATATGATTTTCACTTTTCTCCGTTCTCAAGGACGCAATGTCCTTGAGAACGGCGGCAGAACCCTTCGCGCAATGGCGTTCTTCCCCGTGCCGCAAAAACCCACGCCGGAATGTATCCGACGACCTGCAATGGATGTTTGACCAATGAATTTTTTCGAGCAGCAGCACAGGGCGCGACGCAAAACCTGGCTTCTGGTGCTTTATTTCCTGATCGCGGTGGCGCTGATCATCGCCGCCGTCGAACTGGGCGTGTACTACGCCCTCCTGTTCGGGGACGTCTATCACCACGATCTGAATGCCTGGTTGCTGGAACCCGGATTCTTGTGGGTGATCGCCGGCACGGTGGCGGTGATTTTTTCCGGCACGGCCTACACGGCCATACAACTCTCCGGTGGCGGGCAGGCGCTGGCGGAAATGGTCGGCGCCACCCGCATCCGCCCAGCGACGCAGGAGACCAATGAACGCAAATTGATGAACGTGGTCGAGGAGATGTCGATAGCCTCCGGCACACCGGTGCCGGCGGTGTATGTCATGGAGGATGAGTCCGCCATCAACGCCTTCGTCGCCGGCACGCGCCCCGCGGAGACCGTGCTGGTGGTGACGCGCGGCGCCCTGGAGCAACTCAATCGCGATGAATTGCAGGGCGTGATCGCCCACGAAAACAGCCATATCCTGAACGGCGACATGCGGCTCAACATCCGGTTGATGAGCGTGCTGGCCGGCATCCTGCTCATAGGCAAGCTCGGCGGCTTTCTGCTGCGATCGCTGCGGGGCACGAGCGGCAGGAGCAGTGGGCGCGGCCGGGACAGCGGCAACGCCGCCCTTGTCATTCTTGCGCTGGGATTGATTTTGCTGGCTATTGGTTACATCGGAGTTTTTTTTGGCCGCTTGATCAAGGCGGCGGTGTCGCGCAACCGTGAGTGCCTGGCCGACGCCTCCTCGGTTCAATTTACACGCAATCCAGACGGCATTGCCGGCGCCTTGTGGAAGATCAAAGAGAGTACCGCGGGTTCGCTGCTGGGCAGCATGCATGCGGAAGACCTGAGCCACTTTTGTTTCGCTACTTCACTGAACGTGAGTTTTTCCTCGCTGTTGGCCACCCATCCGCCGCTCGAGGACCGCATCAATGCGATCAACCCGCGCTTCATGGTAATGGCAAAGGCCCGGCAACTTACCGAGAGCGCACGGCAGCGAATTGCGGATGAAAAAATCGGCGCCTCTTCCGTCGTGGCGGATGGAAAACGGGAATTGCCGCCCATTCCTTTTATATCACCGTTCGCTTCCGCGCAGGCCATCGCGGCCACCGTCGGTAATCCAACTGCACAACATGTCGATCACGCCGTTCAACTCCATGGCTCGCTTCCGGAAAATCTGCTCCGGGCCGTGCATGACATCGCCGGCGCGCGCCAGGTGATCTACGCCCTGCTGATCGCGGGCACCGATCCGAAACAACAACCGGCCGCGCGTGCACTCGTGGTGAAACAGGAGGGTGAAGAATTCGCCGCCACGGCGGCGGACCTCATGCAGACCGTAATCCAGGCGGGAGCGGGTGCGCGTCTCCCCATCATCAATCTCGCGCTGCCGGCTTTGAAACAGATGCCGGCAGAACAGCGACAGGCGTTTCTGAATGCGGTCGAGACGATCATCGCCGTGGATGCGCGCCGCACCGTCTTTGAATTCGTGCTGATGACGTTGTTGCGTGAACATCTGATCGTGGATGGCGGCATGTCCGATGTGGTGAAGTACCGCAGCATCGATCCAGTGATGCCGGACCTCCAGCTGCTCCTCACCGTGTTGGCCAGGGTCGGCACGTGCAGGCCCGAGGAGGCCGCGGGCGGCTATCAACGGGTGATGGCCATATTTACCCCCGAGCCGTCCGAACCGGTGCCGGCGGCCAGGTGCACGATGCAGGCGCTTGGTCAGGCACTGCATAATCTGTCCCTGCTGACGCCATTGCTGAAACGCTCCGTGATCACCGCCTGCGCAGATTGCGTCCTGCGCGATGGCAGGGTGGCGCCGGCGGAAGCGGAATTACTGCAAGTCACGGCGGAAGTGCTCGACTGTCCGATGCCCCCACTATTGCCACCGCCCGCAGGCAATAAGGTTTAATATTTAAAATCAACAGGTTGGTACAATAGAAGTCATCAGGTTCGCCCCGAATCCCAGATCACTGGAACTGGCGCAGTCTATTGTTGACTAATATAGTCAGATATGGGATTCTTCCCGCCCTTTTGATTTGGAGTTGCACCGACCATGCGACTGACCACCCGCGGACGTTACGCCGTTACGGCCATGTTGGATCTGGCCCTGCATCATGATCAGGGACCGATAACGCTGGCCGATGTCGCCGATCGCCAGAGAATCTCGCTCGCCTATCTGGAGCAGTTGTTCACCCGGCTGCGACGGCGGGGGCTGGTGCAAAGCGCGCGCGGTCCACGCGGCGGCTATCGCCTCGGCCGCGACGCCGCCGACGTGTCGGTGGCGGAGGTGATCGCCGCGGTGGACGAATCGGTGGACGCCACCCGTTGCGGCGGCAAGGAGAATTGCCATGACTCGCATCGTTGCCTGACCCATGATCTATGGGAGGGGTTGAGCCGGGAGATTCATTCCTTTCTGAGCCGCATCAGCCTGGCCGAACTGGTGGCCGGGCGTGATGCGCAACAGCAAATGGCGAAGGAAGGACAGTCCGTGTCCATTCCGGTGTGGAAACTGAAACGCAAAGGAGCACATAAAGATGGCCGTCACCCTGACTGAACGCGCCGCGGCGCACGTGCGGAATTTCCTGGCCGGACAACGCCAGGCCGCCGGACTGCGCATCGGCATCAAGAAAACCGGCTGTTCCGGCCACGCCTACGTGGTCGAAGTCGCCGAGAATGTGGGCGCGCATGATCAAATTTTCGAATCGCAGGGCGTCAAGCTCGTGGTGGACCACGAGGCCCTGGCCTTTCTCGATGGCACCGAGCTCGATTACGTGCGCGAAGGCTTGAACGAGAGCTTCAGGTTCAACAATCCGAACGTGAAGGCCACCTGCGGCTGCGGCGAGAGCTTCACCACATGAAACACTTCGCCGCTTTTTAGCGACAAACGAGCCTCAAAACATGTCCACGGGCACAAAACAGGTCGAAGCACTGCTCAAGAAGGGCTACGGGGCCGGCTTCTATACGGAGGTTGAGGCCGACACCGCGCCGCCCGGTTTGAGCGAAGACATCATCCGGCTCATCTCGCACAAGAAGAACGAGCCGGAGTGGATGCTGGAATGGCGGCTGGCCGCGCTACGCCACTGGCAGACCATGACCCCGCCCGCCTGGGCCAGCGTGCATCATCCACCCATCGATTTCCAGGCCATCTCCTATTATTCCGCGCCCAAGACGAGGAAGGACGGCCCCAAAAGCCTGGACGAGGTGGATCCGAAACTGCTGGAAACTTACGAGAAACTGGGCATCCCGCTGCGCGAGCGTGAAATCCTCGCGGGCGTCGCGGTGGATGCCGTGTTCGACAGTGTCTCGGTGGCCACCACCTTCAAGGACAAACTGGCCGCCGCCGGCGTGATTTTCTGTTCCTTCTCCGAGGCGGTGGAGAAGCATCCTGAACTGGTGCGCCAGTATCTCGGCAGCGTGGTGCCTCAGGGCGACAACTTTTATGCCGCGCTCAATTCCGCGGTGTTCACGGACGGTTCGTTCTGCTACGTGCCGAAGGGCGTGCGCTGCCCCATGGAATTGTCCACCTATTTCCGCATCAACGCGGCCAAGACCGGGCAGTTTGAGCGCACGTTGATCATCGCCGACGAAGGGGCCTCGGTTTCCTATCTCGAGGGCTGCACCGCGCCGATGCGCGACGAGAACCAGCTGCACGCGGCGGTGGTGGAGTTGATCGCGCTCAAGGACGCGCGCATCAAATATTCGACGGTGCAGAACTGGTATCCGGGCGATGCCGAGGGGCGCGGGGGCATCTACAACTTCGTCACCAAGCGTGGCGAGTGCCGTGGGGCGAACTCGCACATTTCCTGGACGCAGGTTGAAACGGGCTCGGCAATCACCTGGAAATATCCGAGCTGCATACTGACCGGGGACAATTCGGCGGGCGAGTTCTATTCGGTGGCGCTGACCAACAACCGCCAGCAGGCCGACACCGGCACCAAGATGATTCACATCGGCCGGAACACGAGCAGCACGATCATCTCCAAGGGCATCGCCGCGGGCCGCGGCCAGAACGCCTATCGCGGCCTGGTCAAGGTGGCGAAGAGCGCCGAGAACGCACGCAATTATACGCAGTGCGATTCGTTGCTCATCGGCGATCGTTGTGGCGCCCATACCTTCCCCTACATCGAAGTGAAGAACCCGACCGCGAACGTCGAGCATGAGGCCACCACTTCCAAGATCAGCGACGATCAGCTTTTCTACTGCCGCAGCCGCGGCATCGGCGAGGAGGACGCGGTCAGCATGATCGTCAACGGCTTCTGCCGGGCGGTATTCAAGGAATTGCCGATGGAGTTCGCCGTGGAGGCGCAGAAGCTGCTCGGCGTGAGCCTGGAAGGCGCGGTCGGCTGACGATCAGGGAAAAATTGTCATGAGCGGAAACGGATCAGCGATGTTGAAAATCGACAACCTGCACGTGAGCGTGGACGGCAAGGCCATTCTGCGGGGGCTCTCGCTCACCGTGAAGCCCGGCGAGGTGCACGCCATCATGGGCCCGAACGGTTCCGGCAAGAGCACCCTGGCGCATGTCCTGGCCGGCCGCGAGGGCTACGAGGTCACGGCGGGCGGTGTTACTTATCGCGGAAAGGACATGCTGGCCCTGTCGCCGGAGGCGCGCGCGCGTGAAGGCGTATTTCTCGCCTTCCAATACCCGGTCGAAATTCCCGGCGTCAACAACGTCTATCTGATGAAGGCCTCGCTCAACGCCATCCGCAAACATCGCGGCGAGCCCGAGCTGGACGCCGTCGAATTCCTCAAGCTGGTCAAGGAGCGGGTCAAGCTGGTGCAGATGGACGACAGTTTCCTGGGCCGCGCCGTCAATGAGGGTTTCTCCGGCGGCGAGAAGAAGCGCAACGAGATATTCCAGATGGCGGTGCTGGAGCCGAAACTCGCCATCCTCGACGAGACCGATTCCGGCCTCGATATCGATGCGCTCAAGGTTGTCGCCAGCGGCGTCAATCAGCTGCGCAGCCCGGACCGCTCCATCGTGTTGATCACGCACTACCAACGCCTGCTGGATTACATCGTTCCGGATGTCGTGCATGTCCTCTCCAACGGCCGCATCGTCCGTTCCGGGGATCGCGAACTCGCCAAGACGCTCGAACAGCGTGGTTACGACTGGTTGAAGGAGGCCGCCGCATGAACAAGCCCGCGGTCCTGACCGGCAATTTTGTCGACGAATTCGAACGGGTCGTAAAGACCCTTCCCGGTGGCAACGAACTTGCTGATCGGCGCCGCAACGCCATCGAGCGTTTCCGCGCGCAGGGTCTGCCGACCCTGCGCCAGGAGGCGTGGAAATACACCAATGTGACGCCGCTGGCGCGCCGCGCCTATCGCGCCGCGACCCGCAAGGATGCAGGCACTGCGGCGGCCGGGCTGATCGCAAAACTGCCTGACTATGCCGCGGAGATCCGGCTGGTGTTTGAGAATGGACAACTGCGCGCCGATCTCAACGACGGCAGGGCGTCACCGGCGGGCGTTTCGCTGCGCAGTCTGGCCGACGTGCTGCGCGAGGCGCCGGCGGATGCGGCGCGCCGGGCGCCCGGAGAAGCAACGCCGTTTCAGGCGCTCAATGACGCCTTCTGCACGGATGGCGTGCTGATCACGCTGGCGCCTGGCGCGCATGTCGAACCGCCGATCCACCTGGTCTTTCTTGCCACCGGCGGGGCCGACGCGCTGGCGGTTCATCCGCGCGTGCTGATCCGCGCCGGCGCCGGGTCGCGGGCCCGCATTGTCGAAACTTACCGCGGCGGGACTGAAGCGGGATTGACCAACGCGGTCACCGAGATCAGCGCCGCCGAAGGCGCGCACATTGAACATTATCTGGTTCAGGATGAATCCGCCGGGGCTTTTCACATCGGTCATCTGCATATCGAACAGGCGCGGGCCAGCGAGGTGATCTCCCATGCCATCGCCATGGGTGGCTTGCTCGCCCGGCGCGACATCGAGGTGCGGCTCACCGCGGAACAGGCGGGAGCGACCCTATACGGGCTCTACCTCACCGGCGGACGGCAGCATGTCGATCATCACACCCGCGTCGATCATCTGGCGCCGCACACCCGCAGCGAGGAGTTCTACCGCGGCATACTCAACGGCAGCAGCCGCGCCGTGTTCAACGGCAGGGTGATCGTGCATCCCGGGGCGTTCAAGACCGATGCCCGGCAGTCCAACCACAACCTGCTGCTGTCGAAGGACGCCGAAGTCGACACCAAGCCGGAGCTGGAGATCTACGCCGATGACGTCAAATGCAGCCACGGCGCCACCGTTGGTCGGCTCGATGCCGATGCCCTGTTTTATCTGCGATCCCGCGGGCTGGATGAAGTTGCGGCGCGGGGACTGCTGACCTATGCCTTCGCCGCCGACGTGATCAGCCGCATCGGCATCGAATCCCTGCGCCGGGAACTCGCCCGCCGCGTCGCCGGCCAGCTGCCGGGCGGCGAACTCGTGAAGGACATGCTGTGACCCGCGCCATGACCCTTGACGCTTCCCGGCCCGCGTCACCGGCGTTTCCGGTGGAACGGTATCGGGCTGACTTTCCGATCCTGAATGTGCGCGTGCACGGCCGGCCGCTGGTCTATCTCGACAACGCCGCCACCACGCAGAAGCCGCGGATTGTCATCGACACCGAACGGCGTTATTACGAACAAATCAACGCCAACATCCATCGCGGCATCCATACCCTGAGCGAACTGGCGACGCAGGAATACGAGCAGGCGCGCGAAAAGGTGCGCCGCTTCCTCAATGCCCGTTCGACGCGCGAGATCGTCTTTACCCGCGGCACCACCGAGGCCATCAATCTAGTGGCCGCGAGCTTCGGACGCAGCCGGCTCAAGGCCGGCGATGAAATCCTGCTGACCGGCATGGAGCATCACTCCAACATCGTGCCGTGGCAATTCATTGCCGGGCAGACCGGCGCGGTGCTCAAGGTGGTCCCGATCGATGAGCGGGGCGAGCTGGTCATGGAGGAATTCCACCGGCTGCTGTCGCCGCGCACGAGGATCGTCGCTGTGACGCACGTCTCCAACGCCCTCGGCACCATCAATCCGGTCATGGAGATCGTCCAGGCAGCGCACGCCGCGGGCGCGGTCGTGCTGCTCGACGGCGCCCAGGCGGTGGCGCACGTGCCGGTCGATGTGCAGGCGTTGAATTGCGATTTCTACGCCTTCTCCGGCCACAAGCTGTACGCGCCTACCGGCATCGGCGCGCTCTATGGCCGCGAGGCGCTGCTGGAGGCGATGCCGCCGTATCAAGGCGGCGGCGACATGATCAAGGCGGTCAGCTTCGAGAAAACGCTCTACAACGATCCGCCCTACAAGTTCGAGGCCGGCACACCCAACATCGCCGGCACCATCGGCCTCGGCGCGGCCATCGACTACGTGCAGTCCGTCGGCCTGGAGGCGATGGGCGCGCATGAGCACGAATTGCTCGCGCATGCCACGGAACGCGCGGTTGAGATACCGGGGCTGCGCATCATCGGCACGGCGCGACGGAAAGGGGCGGTGCTGTCGTTCGTCCTCGATGGCATCCATCCACACGACATCGGCACCATCCTCGATCACGAGGGCGTGGCCATCCGCACCGGCCACCACTGCGCGATGCCGGTCATGACCCGCTACGGCCTGCCGGCCACCGCCCGTGCTTCGTTTGCCTTCTACAATACGCGCGCCGAGGTCGATGCCCTGATCGCGGCCATCGGGATCGTGCGCGAGGTGTTCCGGCGATGATGGATTTGAACGATCTTTACCGCGAAGTCATCGTCGATCACAACCGCAGCCCGCGGAATTTCCGGATGATGGACGATGCGACCAACAGCGCCGACGGCTACAACCCGCTGTGCGGCGACAGGTTGACGCTCTCGATGAAGATCGAGGATGGCGTCATTCGCGACATCGCCTTCCAAGGCAGCGGTTGCGCCATCTCCACCGCCTCGGCCTCGCTCATGACCGAGAGTCTGAAGGGCAAGAGCGTCGCCGAGGCGGAAATGCTGTTCGACAGGTTCCACAAGCTGATTACCGCCGATGGCGACGAAAACGATCCGGCGCTGGGCAAGCTTGCGGTGCTGGCCGGCGTGCGCCAGTATCCGGCGCGCATCAAGTGCGCGACCCTGTGCTGGCATGCTGCGAACGCGGCTCTGCACGGCGAAAAGAACGCCACCACCGAGTAGGCTCATCCCTGAATCCATGAACGCCCCCGAACTGCAGCAGACCATCGCGCTCAAGCGGGATTGCGACGCCATCCTGATCCCGCACGGCACGCCGATCCAGATCGCCGCGGGAACGGAGGTGATGGTCACCCAGGCGCTGGGCGGCAGCGTCACCGTGAACATCCACGGCAATCTCGCCCGCATCGCGGGCAAGGACCTCGACGCCCTGGGAATGGAGCCGCAGAATGCCGCGCCTCAGGTGCAGGACCAGTCGCAGCAGGATGGCGGCGTGAATGAGGAGCTTCTGTGGGAGCAATTGCGCACCTGTTATGACCCGGAAATTCCCATCAACATCGTTGATCTCGGACTGGTCTACAAATGCGAGGTGACACCGCTGACCGACGGCGGCGGCAACCGCATCGACGTGCGCATGACGCTGACGGCACCCGGCTGCGGCATGGGACAATTTCTGGTCGAGGACGTGCGCGCCAAGCTGGCGCAGGTGCCGAACGTCACCGAGGTCAACGTCGATCTCGTGTTCGATCCGCCCTGGCATCAGGGCATGATGTCCGAGGCGGCGCGCCTGCAAACCGGGATGTATTGATGGCGGAGTGGATCGATATTGCGGCGGCGGCTGATCTGCCGCCCGGACGACGCGTGCACAAGGACGTGAACGGCGTGGCGATCATCGTCATCAATCTCGGCGGCGAACTGCTGGCGGTGGAGGACGTGTGCACGCACGACGGCACGCCGCTGGACGAGGGCGAGATCATCGGCGGCGAGATCATCTGCCCGCGGCATGGCGCCCGTTTTTGCCTGCGCACCGGTCGGGCGATGTGTCCGCCCGCCTATGAGCCGATTGCCACCTTCAAGGTGCGCGTCGAAGCGGGGCGGGTGCAGGTGCGCGTTTAAACCGGCTCCGAAATGAATACCTTTTTTTTCACGGCATATTCGCGGTGTGTCTTGCCATCCCTGTTTTATCCGACGGTTGGAATCCCTATAATGGCGCAATTTTTCGCGAAGATATTGGAAATACAAAGGAAAACAAGAGGATGGCAATTGAGCGTACTTTCTCCATCATCAAACCGGACGCAGTGGCCAAAAACAAGATCGGGGAAATCCTGGCACGTTATGAACGCAACGGCCTGCGCATCATTGCCATCAAGACGGTTCGATTGAGTTGGGAGCAGGCCGAAGCCATTTACGGTATCCACCGCGGCAAATCGTTTTACAATGACTTGATTGCATTCATGACCTCCGGCCCCGTGGTGGTATCGGTGTTGGAGGGCGAGGGCGCAGTGATGAAACACCGCGATATGATGGGCATGACCGATCCCAAACTGGCGGATCCTGGCACGATACGCGCCGATTTCGCCGAGAGCATCAGCCGCAACGCCGTGCACGGTTCGGATTCCATCGACAACGCGAAGTACGAGATCAACTGCCTGTTCAAACCCGAAGAGATTTGCGAGCGAAGGAAATGACCGGGACTGATGCCAATCGCGTCAATCTGCTCGACTTTGATCGACCGGGTCTGGAGACCTGGTTTGCCGGCCTGGGTGAAAAACCCTTTCGCGCCGTGCAGGTGATGAAGTGGATCCACCAGCAGGGCGTCACCGGATTCGAGGCCATGTCGAATTTGAGCAAGGCGTTGCGCGGGCGCCTGTCGGAAGGGGCGGAGGTCCGGCTGCCGGAAGTCATCTCGGAGCAGACCTCCGACGATGGCACGCGCAAGTGGATGCTGCGACTCCCGGCCGGCGGCGCCGTCGAAACCGTGTTCATACCCGAGACCGGACGCGGCACCTTGTGCATCTCATCACAGGTCGGCTGTCCGTTGGAGTGCAGTTTCTGCGCCACCGGCAAGCAGGGCTTCAATCGCAACCTGGGCACGGCTGAAATCATGGGACAGATTTTTCTGGCGGCCCGCCTGCTGGGACAGTTCCCCTGCACCCCGGAACGACGGCGGATCACCAATGTCGTATTCATGGGGATGGGCGAGCCGCTGCTCAATTTCGACAATGTGGTGCGCGCCATCAACGTCATGCTTGATGACAACGCCTATGGCCTGTCGCGCCGCCGCGTTACCATCAGCACGGCGGGCGTCGTCCCGGCCATGGATCGCCTGAAAGAAGCGAGTCCCGTGAGCCTCGCCGTTTCCCTGCACGCGCCGAATGACAAACTCCGCGATCAACTGGTGCCGCTCAATCGCACCTACCCGCTCAAGGAATTGCTGGCGGCCTGCAGACGTTTCGCCGGGGGATACAGCAACCACGAGCAGATCACCTTTGAATACGTCATGCTTGACGGCGTCAACGACAGCCCCGCGCAGGCCCGCGCGCTGGTGCGGCTGCTGGCCGGGATACCGGCCAAGGTGAATCTGATCCCGTGGAATCCCGTCAACGGCGTGGACCATCGACGCTCACCGCCGGAGGCCGTCGATCGTTTCCGCGCTATACTGCAACAGGCGGGTCTCGTCACCGTCACGCGCAAGACGCGCGGTGACGACATCGATGCCGCCTGCGGCCAGCTGGTGGGGCGCGTGGAGGCGCGCGCCGCACGGCATCGCCGTGAACGCGCAACCGGCTGAAAACGGGAGACCCGATGAATGAACAGACCCGGCAGTAAAAACTTCCGCTGCGGAATCCTGCTGCTGGCCGGCCTGTTCATGGCGGCATGCGAATTCAATCCGGCCAAATCCGAAACGCCGGAGGCGACCAGCAAACCCGCCAATAATCACCTGGCCGAGATCTATACCCAGTTGGGCATCGAGTACATGAACAACGGCCAGAACGAAGTCGCAATGAAGAAACTGCAGCGGGCGCTGGAAATCGATTCGAATTACGCGCTGGCTCACAATGCGATGGGCCTGCTGGACGCCCGCCTGGGGGAAAATGAGAAGGCGCTGGCCAGCTTCAAGCGCGCCCTGGACATCAGCCCGAACGACCCGAACATACTCAACAATTACGGTCTGTTCCTGTGCCGCGCCGGGAAGGCCGCCGAAGGCCAGGAACAATTCGCCCTGGCGCTCAAGAATCCCCTGTACCAAAACCCGGAAATTGCGTACACCAATGCCGGCATCTGCGCGGAGCAGCAGAAGGATCCGGCCGGTGCGGAGGTTTTTCTGCGCCAGGCATTGGAACACGATCCCAAGATGGCCGTGGCCTTGCTGGAGATGGCCAAGGTCAGCTTGCAGCAGGAAAAATATCTGCCGGCGCGCGGCTATCTGGAGCGCTATTCCAGTGAGGCGCCGCACACCGCCCAGAGTCTCTGGCTGGGCGTGCAGATAGAGCGCAAGCTGGGCAACAAGGATGCCGCTGGCAGTTATGCGGTGACCTTGAAGGGTAAATATCCGGATTCGCCCGAGGCGCGGCAGTTGCAAGAGTCGGGGGAATAATGCGCCGCGCCCGCCCCGCTCACGAGGACGATGCCGGGCTGGCGGGCGAACTGACGCTTGGGGAAACGCTGCGCAAGGCGCGAGAAAAAAAGAACATGACCGCCCACGACGTGGCGGCAAAACTGCGTCTCAACACCGGTATCATTACCGCCCTGGAGGGGGGGGCGATCGAAGGTCTCCCCGCACCGACCTACGTGCGGGGCTATATCCGCGCCTATGCCCGGCTGCTGGGATTGGACCCCACGTCGATGATCATGGAATACGACCGCACGGCCGGCGCGCCGCCGGAAATCGAACCCCAGCGCGACATGCCGGAGCCACAGGTGAGCGCCAGCGACCTGCCGGTCAAGGCGATGACCTATGCCGTCATCATCGTGTTGGCGGCACTCACGGTGATGGGTCTGCTGCAGAACTACCAGCAATCGTTGCTGTCCTCGCTCAGCCTGCCGAAATGGGCCGGGGAGGGCGCTGCCACGGGAACATCCCCGGCCGGCACCCGCCCCAACGACGCGAAGCTCACGTCAAAACCCGCGCCCCCCGCCGCGCCGCAGCCGCCGGCGTTGTCTTACACCTATCCGGTGCTGACCGAGGCGGGCCTGTCCCCGGAGGGATTGGAGGCTTTGAAAATTCCGGCAACGGAGGCGCCAGCGACGGCGGATAATACCGCGCCGACGCCCGCGGCGGACGCGGGCGCGGACGTATTGAACATGGAGGTCAGCGCCGATTCGTGGATCGACGTCTCCGACAACACCGGCGCCAGGCTTTATTACAACGTGGCGCACAACGGTGATCACATCACCGCGCAGGGCGCATTGCCCTACCGGGTGCGCATCGGCCGCATGTCGGGCGTGCGTTTGAACTTCCGCGGCGCGCCGCTCGACGTCTCGGACTATACCCATGATGGCGTGGCGCGCTTCAAGCTCACTGATCAGGGTGCGGCGCCACCTTAGAATTCCTTACAACGTGATCGGCTGACCCAGGGAACCCGTGGCGACGACGCTGCAATCCATACGCGGCATGAATGATCTGTTGCCGTCCGAAACGCCGCTATGGCAGGCATTGGAGGCGGCGTCGCGCGCCGTGCTCCGCGCTTACGGTTTTGAGGAAGTTCGCTTCCCCCTCCTCGAACAAACGGCGGTGTTCGCGCGCTCCATCGGCGAGCACACCGACATCGTCGAGAAGGAGATGTACACCTTCGAGGATCGCAACGGCGATTCCCTGAGCCTGCGTCCCGAAGGCACCGCCGGTTGCGTGCGCGCGATGCTGGAACACGGACTGTTGCGCGGCCAGACACAGCGGCTGTGGTACATGGGGCCCATGTTCCGCCATGAACGGCCGCAGAAAGGACGTTACCGGCAGTTTCACCAGATTGGCGTGGAGGCGTTCGGCATGGCCGGCCCGGATATCGACGCCGAATTGATCCTGATGACGGCGCGATTGTGGCGGCAACTGGAATTGAAGGGACTGACTCTGCAAATCAATTCACTCGGCAGCAGCGTGGCGCGGGCCAAATACCGCGCGGAACTGGTGCGCTATTTCTCTTCGCACGAAAAGGCGCTGGATGCCGACAGCCACCGCCGTTTGACGGCCAACCCGCTGCGCATACTGGACAGCAAAAATCCGGCGATGGCCGATCTTATCGCCGCCGCGCCGGCGTTTGCGGATTATCTGGATGCGGAATCCGCCGCGCACTTCGAGTCGTTGCAATCGTTGCTGAAGGATGCCGGCGTGCCTTGCGAGGTGAATCCAAGGCTGGTGCGCGGTCTCGATTATTACGGCCTGACCGTGTTCGAATGGGTCACCCGGGATTTGGGGGCGCAGGGCGCGGTGTGCGCGGGCGGCCGCTACGACGGTCTGGTCGAACTGTTCGGCGGCCCGCCGACGCCGGCCGTGGGTTTTGCCCTGGGCATGGAGCGCCTCATCGCCCTGTGGCAGGGTCAGGGACGAAAAGCGGAGGCGGATACACCGGCGGTATATTTGATGCCGGTGGAGCCGGAATGCGTGGGCGCGATCCTGAAACTGGCGGAGCAACTGCGCGATGCCTGTCCCGGCTTGCAGATCGAGACTCATTGCGGCGGCGGCAGCCTGAAATCGCAATTCAAGCGCGCCGATCGTGTGGGCGCGAAACTGGCGGTGATGGTGGGCGGAGAAGAACAGAAGTCCGGCAAGGTGACGTTGAAGGATCTGCGCAGTGGCGCCGGGCAGCAGAGCATGTCGCCGGCGGCGTTGATTGATCTTTTGAAACAGTCCCAGAAACTTTGAGTCAGGCGCCGTATCCAATCCCCGATACGCACTTTATAATGCGCCGCTTTCATAATCTTTAAGTCATCGCAGGAGCAATCATGGTTGATGAAATTTACGCTTCCGAGCAGGAACAGGTGGAAGCCATCAAAAAATGGCTGAAGGAAAACGGCGGCGCAATCGTCGTTGGCGTGGTGCTGGGACTTGGCGCCGTCGGCGGCTGGCGGTGGTGGCAGACGCGTGTGCGCGTCGAGGCGGAAGCAGCCTCGGCGGTATTCGAACAGGCGCTGGGCGCATCATTCAACGGCAAGGCCGATGAAGCGGAAAAAATCGCCGGGAGTGTAATCACCGACCACCCCCGCACCACCTATGCGGCCTATTCCGCTCTACTGCTCGCCAGGCTGGCGGTGGAGAAACATGATCTCGCCGCGGCAAAGACCCAATTGGAATGGGTGCTGGCGAATTCCTCCGGGAGTGGCGTGCGCACCACCGCGCAGATCCGGCTGGCGCGGGTGCTGCTGGCGGAAGGCAAGCCGGATGAGGCCTGGAAACAGGTGGAAAAAATCGATCCCACCGCCGGCGGTACCGCCCTGCTCGCGATCAAGGGTGACATCCTCGCGGCGCAGGGCAAGACGGCCGAGGCACGCCAGCAGTATCTGGATTTGCAGGCGCGCACCGGCGCTGCCGCCGATGCGGACAATGATCCGTGGTCGCTCAAGCTCGATAATCTGAACGCGGCGCCCGCAAAGAAATCCCAGTGATTCCTTATTTGCGTCATGCCGGCCTGGCCGCCGGATTCGCCATTGGTCTTGCCGGCTGCGGGCTGAGCAATTACGTCTCCAACTACATGGCCGGCGAGAGCAATGCCGCGCCGCCCGCGCCGCTGGTTGAATTCACGCCGCTGGCCGGCGTCAAGCAAGGCTGGTCGGAAAATTTCGGCAAGGGCGCGGATGAGCAGTTTCTGAAGCTGGAACCGATGCTGGTGAATGATCGCGTTTACGTGGCGGAGCGCCGTGGCACCGTGGCCGCCTTCAGTGCCGCCGACGGCAAGCGCCTGTGGCAGACGGAGACGGAGACCGCCATCGCCGGCGGCCCCGGCGTCGGCGATGGCCTGGTGCTGGTTGGCACCAGCGGCGGCGAGGTGCTGGCGCTTTCGGAGGCGGACGGCAAACTATTGTGGCGCGCGCGGGCGCCGAGCGAGGTGCTGGCTGCGCCACAGGCGGCGCAGGGCGTGGTGGTGGTGCACAGCGGCGACGGCAACCTGATCGCCTTGAACGTTGCCGATGGAAAGAAATTGTGGAGCTATGATCGCGGTGCGCCGGTCCTGAGCCTGCGCGGCACCAGTCCGCCGCTCATGGTCAAGGACAGGGTGATCGTGGGTTTTGACAACGGCGTGCTGTCTGCCCTCGAACTCAAGACCGGGCAGGTGGAATGGGAGACCACCATCGCCGTGGCCCGCGGCCGCAACGATCTGGAGCGCATCGTGGACATCGATACCCAGCCCGTGCTGCGCGACGACGTGCTGTATGTCGCCAGCTTCCAGGGACGCGTGGCGGCGGTGTCGCTGGACAACGGGCAGACCCTCTGGAATCGCGATCTGTCATCGTATGCCGGCGTGGGCGTGGACGATAAAAATGTTTACGTCACCGCCGCCGACGGCACCATATGGGCGCTGGATCGCGAGACCGGCGCCTCGGTGTGGAAGCAGGACAAGTTGAAGGCGCGCAGCTCCACGGCCCCCGCCCCCATGGGCAGTTATGTCGTGGTCGGCGACGTCGAGGGTTATCTGCACTGGCTGCGCCGCGAGGACGGCCAGTTCGCCGCGCGTGTGCAGGTGGACAAGACCCGCATTATCGCGCCGCCGGTCGCGGTCGGCACCCAATTGCTGGTGTACAGCAGCGGCGGCACGCTGGCTTCATACCTGCTACAGTAGATCGCATCTCAAATTCCTTTTCGTACGTGAAAACCGTTCGTGCCGAGGTATCTAAGCACGACCATGCCGAGCGCAGTAGCTATGAAGCCGACAGTCGCAATTCTTGGCCGCCCCAACGTCGGCAAATCCACGCTCTTCAACCGGCTCACCCGCACGCGCGAAGCGCTGGTCGCCGATCAGCCGGGGATCACCCGCGATTATCACGTCGGCGAAGGCCGCATCGGCAATCGCCCCTATCTCGTCATCGACACGGGCGGCGTGACCAAAAGCCGCGATCCGCTGGCCAGCACGGTCAGCGATCTGGCGCTGAAAATGGCGCAGGAGGCCGACGCGATCCTCTGGGTGGTCGACGGCCGCGATGGGCGCACGGCGGAGGATGATCGCATCGCCGAATGGCTGCGTCATTCCGTCAATCTGGCGGACAAGCCCGTTTTTCTCGTCGTCAACAAAACCGAAGCCCTGGAGCCCGCGTCAGCATGCGCCGAGTTTTATGGTTACGGCATGGGCGAGCCGATGGCAATCAGCAGCGCGCACGGCGAAGGCATGGAAGAACTCATGGCTCGCGTCTTTGCCAAGTTGCCCCCGGTGGACGAGCCGGACACGGCAGCGGAGCGGATGCCGAAAGGCGTGCGCGTGGCCGTGCTGGGACGCCCCAACGTCGGCAAGTCCACGCTGGTCAACCGCATGCTGGGCGAGGAGCGCATGCTGACTTATGACCAGCCCGGCACCACGCGCGATGCGGTGGCCGTGCCCTTCGTGCGCGACGGCAAAGACTACGTGCTGATCGACACCGCCGGCGTGCGACGCCGCGCGCGGATGGCCGAGGACATCGAGAAATTCAGCGTCATCAAAGCGCTCCAGGCCATCGACGCCGCGCACGTGGTGATCCTGGTCATCGACGCGCAGGAAGGCGTGACCGAGCAGGACGCGAGTCTGCTGGGCCAGATCCTGGACAGCGGCCGTGCGCTCGTGATCGCCGTCAACAAGTGGGACGGTTTGAGCGAGGATCAAAAAACCTGGACGCGCAATTCCATCGACCGGCGGCTGGACTTCGCCAATTTCGCCCGCGTGCATTACATCTCGGCGCTGCATGGCAGCGGTGTTGGCAACCTGTTCGAATCCATCGATCGCGCCCATGCCTCCGCCTTCAAGGAGGTCTCCGCCGGGGACCTCACTGACATGCTGGGTCATTTATTGGAGGCGCATCAGCCGCCACTGGTGCGCGGCCGGCGGATCAAACTGCGCTACGCGCACCTCGGTGGCCACAACCCGCCGCGCATCGTGATCCACGGCAACCAGACCGAGTCCGTGCCCAACGCCTATCGCCGCTATCTGGAGAATGAATTCCGGAAACTGCTCAAGATCGAGGGTACGCCGTTGAAACTCGAATTCCGCACCGGCGAG
>DATJVC010000003.1 GCA_035501935.1 Gammaproteobacteria bacterium
CGATGGCTGCAGTTCCTCAGGCTGCGGTACCGCCCAGGATATCAATACGATCACGGCTGATAATTTCACCAATACCTGGACGATCACCGGCGCGAACAAGGGAACGCTGACCAACGCCGATGGCACTGATCTCGGCGGTGGCGTGCTTCAGGGAACGTTGAGCGGCGGCTTCAGGAATATTGACAGCCTTACCGGCGGCACGGGTGATGACACGTTTGTTTTCCAGAACAACGGCAGCTTGAACCGGCCCGGCGGTGGTGGCGGCATCGATGGCGGCGGCGCCGCCACTCAAGACACCATCGATATCTCGGCAATTTCCGGGAAGGCCAACACGGTGGATCTGACGGCCGGCACCATCAGCGGCGTCAACGGCAGCAGCGTGACGGTGCTGGGTGGTACCTTCACCAATGTCACCAATTTCGTGGGCGACAACGCCAATGACACCCTGGCCGTCGACAGCGGCACCAATACGTTCACTATTTCCGGTTCCAACAGTGGCGACGTCGGCGGCACTGTCACCTTCACCGGCTTCCCCAACCTGACCGGTGGCAGCGGCAACGACACCTTCGCCTTTACCGGGGCCGGCTCGGTGGACGGCGACGTCGAGGGCGAGGGCGGCAGCAATACGCTGGACTACTCCGGCTACGGCAGCACCATCACGGTGACCCTCACGGGTCCGGGCAGCACTTCCAACGCCAACTTTGCCGGCACCGCCAGCGGTATCGGCGGATCGTTCGACGATATCTCCGTGCTCGTGGGGACCAACACGGGCGATACCTTGATTGGCGATGACAACGACAGCACTTGGACAATCAATGGCTCGGATGCCGGCACGGTGACTGATGGCACTTCGACCATGAAGTACAGCCAGATTGCCAACCTGACCGGTGGCAGCGGCGATGACAGTTTCGTTTTCACGGCCGCGGGCAGCGTCAGCGGCACTATTGACGGTGGCAGCCAGTCAACCGTCGACTCGGTGGATTACTCCGCGCTTGCCACCGTCACCGTCGATCTGGCCGGCGGACTCAGCGGAGCGATCAACATCGAACAATTGATAGGCGGTGATAGCGCCGGGACCACGAACTTCACGCTGATTGACGGCAATAACTGGAGTATCACTAGTCATAACAGCGGCACGGTGGACGGCATCATCTTCACCAATTGGGGCAACCTCACCGGCACCACCGGCAATGATACCTTCGCCTTTGGTCCCAGCGGCGATTTGTCCGGCAAGATCGACGGCGCCGCCGGCACGGACTCGCTGGATTACTCCGGTTACGGCAGCGCCGTCACAGTGACCCTGACGAACAATGGCACCACCGACGGTTATCAGGGCACCGCCACCGCCATAACGGGTGGCTTCGACAACATCGATGATCTGGTCGGCAGCGGCAATGCCGGCGACAAGTTGATTGGCGCCGGCGGCGCTGAAACCTTCACGCTGACGGGCACGGATGCGGGCAACGTGTTCAATGGCACCAACACCCTGACCTTCAGCCAGATCGCGAATCTGGACGGCGGCGGCGGCGGCGACACCTTGCAGGGCGACGATGTCGCCAACACCTGGAAGATCAGTGGAGCGGATACCGGGTCGGTGACGGAGTTGTCCGGCACATTCAAAAACTTCGCGAACCTGACCGGCGGCAGCGATGACGATTCCTTCCAGTTTACCGGCGGCAACGTGACGGGTGCGATTGACGGTGGCACTGGCGGCACGGACACGCTCGATTACTCCGGCAATGGCGGCGTTGCCGTGACCGTGACCCTCGCAGGCCCCGGCAGCTTCCATGGATTCACCGGCACAGCCAGCAGTGTCGGTACGACGTTCGATGACATCGACAATCTGGTCGGCAGTAGCAAGAACGACACGTTGATTGGCACCAACAACAACGATACATGGAGCATCACTGGCGCAGATAAGGGCGACGTCAATGGCTTTACGTTCAGCAGCATTGAGAATCTGACCGGCGGCACGGGCAACGACACATTCCAGTTCTTCGCCGGCGGCACCATCACCGGCAACGTGGACGGTGGCGGGGGGACCGATACTGCCGACTATTCCAATGATCCCAGCGCCAGAACGGTCTCGATCACCAGCGTACTCAACATGGAGGATTTCATCGGCAATAACTCCAACCAGACGCTGTTGGGCAGCAATACCACCAACACTTGGACCATCGACAACTCCAATAGCGGCACCTTCTTTGACGGGACAAATACCAGCACTTTCTCCGGCTTCCCCAACCTGACCGGCGGCACGGCAAATGACACCTTCAATGTAATCAATTTCGGCTCGGTTACCGGCGTCTTGAATGGCGGCACTGGCACTAACAATCTGGATTTGACGGGTGTTACCTATTTCCCCTTTGTCTATCTGGGTACGCCCGGCATCGGATCCGATGTGGCGGCGGTGAACATGACCACCATCACGGGCCCCGGTAACGCCGTATTGTTTGGTGCAAATATCAACAACACTTGGAACGTCAATAACGGCAGCGGCAACGTCACGGATGGCGATGGCGTCGGCACGGTCAATTTTTCCGGCTTCAATAATCTGGTGGGCGGCAATCAGATCGACACATTTAATGCCAGCGGCACCAATAACCTCAGTCTGTTCGCCTATAACGTACTGGGACCCACCAGTACTACTACCAACACCTTTAACATTAGCGGTACGTTGAACGGCAATATTCAGGGTGATGATGGTGCGGATACATACAACCTCAACGGGACGGTCTTTAACATAGATACCGGCGCGGGAGACGATGTGCTGGTTCCCGGGATAGCGCAGCCGGTACTTGGTTCAATTACCAGCAGTGGACAGACCGACCACACGGCCTCACTGACCATCCCTGGGACGCCGGGGGCCGATCTCAATATAGGCGTGACCTTGATTCTGCCTGACATGACGAATTACACCGGCAGCCTCGTGATCGGCGGCACGGTCGCGCCGACGGCGATACTGCCTCTCACCGATAACTCGAAGGTCACTGTCAATACGAACATATTGACTGTCACTCAAGACGTCGTTGTCGGTGAGGGCGGCTCGGTCATGTTGCTGGGTAATGATGTTCAACTGGCGGGTGGCGACGTGGTGGCAGGGACGGCGGGCGGCAGCGGGCAGATCATCATCGCCGCTGTGGGCGACTCGCCGCTGGGCACCATTACTGCCACCGCGCCGACGACACTGACCGCGGGCAATCTGTTGCTGATCGCCAATAACAACCTGCAGGGCTCCGAGAACATCAGCCTGAACCTGAACAACGGCGGCATCGCGTTGTTCCAGGGCGATACCTCGGCCGGTGATCCCGCCTTCGCGGTGACCGACGCGAGCGCGATTGACGAGGGAAGTTTCCAGGGCATATTCGGATTTGATCCGAACAATATCGGCAACGTGTTCGGTGTGAACCTGCAGTTCCAGGAACTGACCTTCTCCAACCCCGGCGCGGCACTATCGGCCAACGCGGTGCTGCAATACCTCGACACCGGCCTGTTCGAGACGGAGTTGACGCTCTTCGGCGTCGTCGGCAACGGCATCGCCATGGACATCTCGCAGTGCGAGGACCTTGAAGGTTGCGCGCCCAGCGTCACCATGGAGCAATTGAATGAACTCATCAGCGGCCTGGAGACGCGCATCGGCGATCTGGTGAAGAGCAAGGAAGGCGGCAAGGTCGAGCCCGCCAAGGTCGATACGCTCATTGCCGGATTCCAGAAGGAACTGGAGAATTTCCGCAGCTACCGCACGGAACTGGAGGCTTATCAGAAGGAGCAGCAGGAGGCCGAGGAATCGCCTGAGAATCTGGAGGATCTGGGCGGCGGCGGTGAGGAAGAACTGGGACCGTCGAAAGAGGAGGAGAAGGCGGCGCCCGCGGGCAAACCCGCCCCGGCCGGCGGTGGCAAGGCGAAACCGTCACCCGAGGAGGAAGAGCCGGGTATTGAGGAAGAAGCCCCGGCACCCAAAGCCGCGCCCAAGGCGGAACCCAAAGTGGCGCCCAAGGCCGCGCCCAAAGTTACGCCACCGAAATCGCTCGAGGAGAATCTGGATATTGAAGAGCAGGTGCCGGAGAAGCCGGGCAAGTCTGAAGCCAAGCCCGAAGCGAAACCGGCGCCCAAGGCCGCACCGAAAACGGCGCCCAAGCTGGAGGAGCACCTTGAGGAAGAGGAGATCATTGATCAACAGTCGGCGTTGCAGCTGCCGCTCATCCCGGCCAGCGTCAGCAGCTATCAATGGTTTGACGTGCGCGCGGGCAACCGGCTGACCTGGGCCGGCGATATCACCCTGCCGCACCGCTACCGCAATTACTAGAATCCCGCGCATTATCTGCGCCGGCAGCGCATGAGTGCCCCGCTGGCGACGAGGTAAGGGAGGGTGTTCGACCTTTTCAAGCGGCGCGGCAAAAATAGCGGTCAGAACGAGCAGAATATGCCAATGAAAGTGGAAAAAAAGACCGAAACCAAGACGGTAAAGGGGAACCCTCCGGTAGATGTGCGGTTGCCGCTGTTCTATAAAAAACTGGTGCCGCTCAACCGTGATCAGCACCGCAATCTCTATATCAAGGCGGAATCCGGATTTTCCTTCGCACGTGAAACCAACAGCGTATTCGTCGCCGCAGTGGAGTTTCCGCAGGCGGCGCTGGAATATCCGGTGGTTTTTGCCGGCACCCCCACGGGTGAAATTCTGCCACTGGCGCTGCTGGGCATCCGCAACAACCAAAACCTGTTTGTAGGGGAGGGTGGGGTCTGGAAGGCCCGCTATATCCCCGCCTATGTCCGCCGCTATCCCTTCATCCTGGCCACGGATGAGAAGGGAACCCAGTTCACCGTCTGCATCGACGAGGGTTACCCCGGATTCAACTGCGACAAGGAGGGCGAACGGCTGATCTCGAGGGACGGCGAAGACGGCCCGCAGCTCAAGCGCGCACTGGAATTTCTCAAGGACTACCAGGTGCACATCGCCCGCACCACCGAATTTTGCGAGACGCTCAAATCACTCAACGTTCTGGAACCCATACAGGCCAATGTGGAATTGAAGAGCGGGGAGAAATTCGCCCTGTCCGGCCTGCAATGCGTCAACCGCACCAAGCTCAAGGCCCTGCCGGATGCGCAGATCCAGATGCTGTTGAAGAAGGATTATCTGGAATTGATTTATCTGCACATGGCGTCTCTGAACAATATTCACAAGCTGCTCAGCCTGATGGTCGCCTGAGACGCCCATTTCCGTTTGTCCTTAAGGTACCAAAGGTAAGGCCATTCGTACTTCGATATCCTTCGCTACCTCAGGACAGGCCTCAGTACGAACGGACTTGAGTACCTCAGGGCGCACGGATGAACAGGATCAATATCACCCTAAAGATCAAGGATCTTGCCCAGGCGCGGGAGCTGACAGCCGTATTTCAGAAGACTGACAGCACCCACTTGGAAGATACGCTGAGCGAGGTTTGCAGGCGAGGCCCCAAATGGAAGAAAAACGTTCTCGCTTCGTTAAGAGAGATTAAGCAAAATGAGCTGGTAGATCGTTTATCGGCACCGCATGGAAGGCGGCTGGTAAAAAAACGTGGCGGGGTTCACAAATAAAAACCCGGCATTGCCGGGTTTTTTGTCGGTTGACTAATATTGCGAAGATTATTGCTGCATCTGTGGTGGCGGCCCCTGGAGGGGTTCATCCTCTCCCTCCGGTTTCTCCTCCTGTTTGATGGCGTATTTCTGGATGTATTCTTCCGACAACTTTTTCGCCGCGTCCAGTTCCGTGGCGGCCATCTGGCCCTCCGCCGCACTCAGGGCCACCGGCGCCAGTTGATGGCCGAGTTTGGTGGCGACGCTGAACCAGGCATAGGCGTATTCCATATCGTGGGGCACCCCGCGGCCGTCGCGGTAGAGCAGCCCCAGTTTGTACTGGGCCGGGGCGATGCCCTTCTCGGCGGCGCTGCGGTACCATTTGGCGGCCTGCTCGTAACTCTGCTCCACGCCCTGGCCCCTGGCATACATGGCGCCGAGGAAATATTGGGCCATGGGCTGATTGGCGTTTTCCGCCAGCGGGATGAGTATTTGCGCGGCCTTGTCGTATTCACCACGGGCGTAATAGGCCACGCCCTCATTGAAATCGGCCAGCGCGAGGGCCGGGGCCAGCAGGGCGGCGCAAAACAGGATACGGCAGCCTACATTCATGAAGTTCTCCTCAGGCGGGTGACCCGCTATTTTCATTATAAAATAGGCCCTTCCGGCCTCGAAGCGGCGCAGAGTTTAGCGCAGAATGCATGATCATTGGAATTTGATTTTTATGGATTTTCCGCCGGATAAATTAGGCCCCGGACACTATTGATAGTTCCCATCGTGGACAAGGAAAAATGAATTTCAGGGCGTACCGTGTCCATGAAGAGGCGGGCGGGGCCAGAGGTCGTCTGGAGACGGTGCGTCTTGAAGAACTGTCGTCCGGGGAGGTGGTGATCCGGGTCTGTTATTCCGGCGTCAACTACAAGGATGCGCTGGCCGCCACCGGCCGGAACAAAATCATACGCGCCTATCCGCGGATACCGGGCATCGATGCGGCCGGCATCGTCGAGTCCTCCGCCACGCCTGGCTTCCAAAGTGGCGATCGCGTGATCGTCACCGGCTTTGATCTGGGCACCGCGCACGACGGTGGTTACGCCGAAATGGTGCGTGTGCCGGCGGCGTGGGCGGTGCCGCTGCCCGCGGGTCTGAGCCTGTATGAGGCGATGGCCATAGGCACGGCGGGTTTCACGGTGGGCCTCTGCCTCCAACGGCTGGAGGAAAACGGCCAGCGCACGGATGCCGGACCGATCCTGGTGTCGGGCGCGACCGGCGGGGTGGGCAGCATCGCCATCGACGTCTTGAGCGCCCGCGGCTATGCCGTCACCGCGCTGACCGGCAAGATGAAGGAACAGGGCTATTTGCGGACGCTGGGGGCGGCGGAGATTCTGGATCGCAACACTCGGGACCTGGGCACGCAGCCGCTGGAAAAGGCGATCTGGGGCGGCGCCATAGATAATGTCGGCGGCGAGGTGCTGGCCTGGCTGACCCGTACCACAAAACCGTGGGGCAATATTTGCAGCGTCGGGTTGGCGGGGGGCACGGAACTGCATACTACGGTGATGCCGTTCATCCTGCGCGGCGTGAGCCTCATCGGCATCACGGCTTCCGGTTGTCCCGTGGAACGGCGGGCGCGCGTCTGGCAGCGCCTGGCCACGGACTGGAAACCGCGCCATCTGGATAAAATCGTCACCCGCGTGGCCGGCCTGGAGGAACTGGATGAAATATTCGCCGCCATGCTCAATGGCGCGCAGACGGGCCGCACAGTCATCAGGATCGCCGGCGAATAAAGTAACCGTTCGTGCTGAGCCTTCGACACACTCAGGCCAGGGTACGCTGTGCGTATCGAAGCACGAACAACAAATTGTGTGAAACATAACGTTCGCCCCCTTCGACAAGCTCAGGACAGGCCTCAGGGCGAACGGCATTGCACCATGTGAGGTATACTACCGCGCCCTTTCCGGGCCGATTTGAAGATTTATGGCACCGCGTACTCTCTATGACAAGCTTTGGGACGCGCACGTCGTCCGCGACTACGGCGACGGCGCGGCGTTGATTTACATCGACCGGCACCTGGTGCACGAGGTCACCTCGCCGCAGGCCTTCGAGGGACTGAAGCACGCCGGACGCAGACCATGGCGCATCGACGCCAATCTCGCGGTGTTCGATCACAACGTGCCGACCGACGATCAAACCGTGATCAAGGATCCGATCTCGCGCCGGCAACTGGAGGCGCTGGAGCAAAACATCGGCGAGTGGGCCATCCCCCATTTCAGCATCCGCGATCCGCGCAATGGCATCGTGCACGTCATCGGCCCCGAACAGGGGGCGTCACTGCCGGGCATGACCATCGTCTGTGGCGATTCGCATACCTCGACCAATGGCGCGCTGGGCGCCTGGGCCCTCGGCATCGGCACCTCCGAGGTCGAGCACGCCCTCGCCACGCAATGCCTGGTGTTGCGCAAGGCCAAAAACATGCTCATCGACGTCACCGGCCGGCTCGGCGCCGGTGTCAGCGCCAAGGACCTCATCCTGGCCATCATCGGCCGCATCGGCACGGCGGGCGCGACCGGCCACACCATCGAGTACGCGGGTGAAACGATACGCGCGCTGTCCATCGAGGAGCGCATGACCCTGTGCAACATGTCCATCGAGGCGGGCGCGCGCGCCGGCCTGATCGCGGTGGACGACAAGACCATCGAGTACGTGCGTGGCCGGCCCTATTCCCCCACGGGCGCACGATGGGATCAGGCCGTGGCGGCATGGCGCGATCTGCATTCGGATCCCGGCGCCCATTTCGACAGGGTGGTGCGTATCAACGCCGCCGGGATCACGCCGCAGGTGACGTGGGGCACTTCGCCGGAAATGGTGGTGCCGGTGGACGGCCGCGTTCCCGATCCGGCGTCGGTGGCCGATCCGGTCAAGGCCGAGGGCATGCGGCACGCGCTCAAATACATGGATTTGAAGCCGGGCACGCCAATGACGTCGATAGCCATCGACAAGGTGTTCATCGGCTCCTGCACCAATTCGCGCCTGAGCGATCTGCGCGCCGCGGCCCAGGTGGTGCGTGGGAAGAAAGTGGCAAAGAACGTGAAGCTGGCGCTGGTGGTGGCTGGCTCCGGTTTGGTCAAGCGCGCAGCGGAACAGGAGGGGCTGGATCGCATCTTCAAGAATGCCGGCTTCGAATGGCGCGAACCGGGTTGCTCCATGTGCCTGGGCATGAATCCCGATCGGCTCTCGCCGGGCGAGCGCTGCGCCTCGACCTCCAACCGCAATTTCGAAGGGCGGCAGGGCAGCGGTGGGCGCACGCATCTCCTGAGCCCCGCCATGGCCGCCGCCGCCGCCATCACCGGCCATATCGCCGATGTACGGCAGCTCTCTTAAGGGATCTGACCATGCAGCCGTTCACGCGTCATGAAGGCCTGGTCGTGCCGTTGGATCGACCCAATATCGATACCGATCAAATCATCCCCAAGCAATTCCTGAAGGCGACGGGACGCACCGGTTTCGGGCCGTATCTGTTCGATGAGTGGCGTTACCTGGATCGCGGCGAGTGGGGCACCGATTGCGGCCGGCGGCCGCTCAACCGTGATTTCGTGCTCAATCAGCCGCGCTACCGTGGCGCGAGCATACTGCTCGCCCGCGAAAATTTCGGCTGCGGATCCTCGCGCGAGCACGCGCCCTGGGCGCTGCTCGATTACGGCATACGCTGTGTGATCGCGCCCAGTTTCGCCGACATTTTTTTCAGCAACTGCTGCAAAAACGGCCTGCCGGCCGTGACCCTGCCGCCGACGGCGATCGATCGCTTATTCAAGGAAGTGCAGGCCCGGGAGGGTTATGCGCTCAGGGTCGATCTGCCGCAGCAGAGCATCACGCTGCCCTCGGGGGAGGCGCTTGGGTTTGAATTCAACCCTGATCTGAAGGAGCGGCTGGTGCGCGGTCTTGATGACATTGCCGTCACTCTGGAACATGCCGACGACATCCGCCGCTATGAAGCGCGACGCGCCCGCGAGGCGCCGTGGTTGTTTCCCGCCGGTTAGGCGATCTGTATTCCCCCGTCCTGTCTGACCATCACGGGCAGCGGACGCAGCCGCGCGCCACGGCAGGGGCCGGCGATGCAATAACCGTCCTCGATGCGAAACAAGGCATCGTGATTCGAACAATGGATGTATTCGCCGCCGGGATCCATGAATTGATCTTTTTGCCAGTCCAGGTTCAGCCCCTTGTGCGGGCAGACATTGTGGTAGGCATATACAGCTGAACCATTCCGCACGATGAAGATGGACAGGAGGGCGTGATCCCGTTCTACAATGAAACCCCGCCCGGAACGATCCGGAATGTCCTCCAGCCGGCAGGGGGTCATCCCGGTTGACTTTTGCATGGCGGTGTCTGGCGTTGCTTGTTCCGTTCCGCCGATGTAAATGAATCAGTTCGGGTATCCGCCGGCTGCCTTGACCATGTAATCCACGCCGGCCTTGATTTGATCGTCGCTAAGAGTGGGGTTGCCGCCGTGCGGCGGCATGCCTCGAAAACCTTTCATGGCATGTTCATAGAGTTTGTCGCGGCCCTGCGCGATGCGCGGCTTCCAGGCGAATTTATCTCCGAATTTAGGCGCGCCGTTCATGCCGGCCTCGTGGCAGGCCATGCAAACGCCGCGGACGATCTGCTCACCGTCTATGGGTTTTGTTGTTGCGGCAACCGGGGCCGGCGGTGGCGCCTCCGCCTTGGCGGGGATGGGCGTCACTTCAGCCGGTGGTTTTTCAACCACGGCCGCGGGGGCCTGCGGGCTGGCGGATTCCGCGTTCGCCGGAGCGGTCTTCGGTGGCGGGGTTTTGGATGGCGCGCCGTTCTGATCTCCTGAACAGGCGGCCAGTGAGAATATGCATAGAACGAACGGCAGAAATCGGCGCGGAGGCATGGATAATCCCTGATGTAGACTTGAAATATTATATTAACACTGGTTGCCCCGAACGGGGACTGAAGAGCGGTGCCGGTGTTTTATCTAGCGCCTCGCGCATGCACGGATTTTTGAGATGAGTTCAAGTACAATTCGAAACCAGGGTTCACTGGCGGGAGTCATCGAAGGATGACTCCCGCTTTCTATGTGTGGAGGAGAGATATGCGCCCCCCGGCCTTGCTTGCCTTGGAAGACGGCAGCCTGTTTCACGGCACCGCCATCGGCGCCCTGGGGCGGAGCGTGGGTGAAGTGGTGTTCAATACCGCCATGACGGGCTATCAGGAAATCCTGACCGACCCTTCCTATTACCAGCAGATTGTCACGTTGACCTACCCGCACATCGGCAACGTGGGCGCCAATCGCGAAGACGAGGAATCGGCGCGTACCTATGCCAGCGGCCTGGTGATCCGCGACCTGCCGTTTGCGGTCAGCAACTGGCGGGCGCAGGAATCGCTGCCGGACTATCTGGCGCGGCAGGGCGTGGTGGCGATTGCGGATGTGGATACGCGACGGCTGACGCGCATCCTCCGCGATCAGGGGGCGCAGCGCGGCTGCATCATGGCGGGCGAAGGTATTGATGAGAAGGCCGCCATCAGCGCGGCACAAAAATTTCCCGGACTGAAAGGCGCTGATCTGGCCAGGGAAGTGACCACAGCGAAACCCTACGCATGGACAAAGGGGAGCTGGCGCCTGGATGCCCCGGAGGGCAATGCGCCCACGGACAGACCTTATAAAGTGGTGGCCTATGATTACGGCGTCAAGCGCAACATCCTGCGCCTGCTCGTCGATCGTGGTTGTGATTTAACCGTGGTACCGGCGAAAACGCCCGCCACTGAAGCGTTGAAACAGAAGCCGGCTGGCATTTTCCTGTCCAATGGACCCGGCGACCCGGAACCCTGCGATTATGCGATTGCCGCCATCAGGGACTTTATCGAAAGCGGCGTCCCGGTGTTCGGCATCTGCCTCGGCCATCAGTTGCTGGGGTTGGCCTGCGGCGGCCGTACTGTCAAGATGAAGACCGGCCACCACGGCGCCAACCATCCGGTGCTGGAGATCGACACCGGTCGGGTCATGATCACGAGCCAGAATCACGGTTTTGCCGTGGACGAGGCCAGCCTGCCGCCCACGGTCGGGGCCACCCACCGTTCGTTGTTTGACGGCACGCTGCAAGGGCTGCATTACCGGGGCAAGCCCGTCTTCGGATTCCAGGGCCACCCGGAGGCGAGCCCGGGTCCGCACGACATCGGTTCCCTGTTCGATCATTTCATTGATCTGATGAACAGGCGGCGCTGACCCCCATGCCGAAGCGGACTGACATTCGTTCGATTCTGATCATCGGTGCCGGGCCGATTGTGATTGGCCAGGCCTGCGAGTTTGACTATTCCGGCGCGCAGGCCTGCAAGGCGCTGAAGCAGGAAGGCTACCGCGTCGTTCTGGTGAACTCCAATCCGGCCACGATCATGACCGATCCGGAAATGGCGGACGCCACATATATAGAGCCGATCCGCTGGGAAGTCGTCGAGGCCATCATCGCCAAGGAGAAGCCGGACGCCGTGCTGCCGACCATGGGCGGACAGACGGCGCTCAATTGCGCCATGGATCTCGTGCGCCACGGCGTGCTGGGGAAACACGGCTGCCAGCTCATCGGCGCCTCGCCGGAGGCCATCGACAAGGCCGAGGATCGGCAGAAATTCAAGGAGGCGATGACGCGGATCGGTCTGGCGTCCGCGCGTTCGGCCATCGCCCACAGCATGGAGGAGGCCAATGCCGCGCAACCCAAGGTGGGTTTTCCGGTCATCATCCGGCCCTCGTTTACTCTGGGCGGCACCGGCGGCGGCGTTGCCTATAATCGCGAGGAATTTGTCGAGATGGTGCAACGGGGGCTGGATGCCTCGCCGACGACCGAAATACTGCTTGAAGAATCACTGCTGGGTTGGAAGGAATTCGAGATGGAGGTCGTTCGCGATCACGCCGATAACTGCATCATCGTCTGCTCCATAGAAAATTTCGATCCAATGGGCGTGCACACGGGCGACTCGATCACGGTGGCACCGGCGCAAACCCTGACCGACAAGGAATACCAGATCATGCGCGATGCCTCGATCGCCATCCTGCGTGAGATCGGCGTCGACACCGGCGGCTCGAACGTGCAGTTCGCCATCAATCCCGAAAATGGGCGCATGGTCGTCATCGAGATGAATCCGCGTGTATCGCGTTCCTCGGCGCTGGCCTCCAAGGCCACCGGTTTCCCGATCGCCAAGGTGGCGGCCAAGCTGGCGGTGGGTTACACGCTCGACGAGCTCAAAAACGACATCACCGGCGGCGCCACGCCGGCGTCCTTCGAGCCGACGATAGATTATGTCGTGACCAAGGTGCCGCGCTTCACGTTTGAGAAATTTCCCCAGGCCGAGGATCGGCTGACCACGCAGATGAAATCCGTGGGCGAGGTGATGGCCATCGGCCGCACCTTCCAGGAGTCCCTGCAAAAGGCGTTACGGGGGCTCGAGACGGGCATGGACGGCCTGAATGAAATCTTCGATGCCAATGAGGATGACCTGACCGCGCTCAAGCGCGAGATTCGCGTGCCGGGCGCGCACCGTTTGTGGTACGTGGCGGACGGGTTGCGCCGGGGCCTGAAATCGGAGGAGATTCACGACCTGTGCCGGATCGATCCGTGGTTTCTGGCGCAGATCGAGGACCTGGTCCGGGAAGAGGAGATCATCCGCAGGGACGGCCAGTCGGCGCTGGACGCGCGCCGCCTGCGGCAGTTGAAGCGCAAGGGGTTCTCCGATCGCAGGCTGGCGGCGTTGACGGGTGCGACGGAGGCCGCCATACGCGCGCTGCGGGAACGCCACGGCGTGCACCCGGTTTACAAGCGGGTCGACACCTGCGCCGCCGAATTCGCCACTTCCACCGCCTACCTCTACTCCACGTATGAGGAAGAATGCGAGGCGAGGCCGACCGGCCGCGAGAAGATCATGGTCTTGGGCGGCGGCCCGAACCGCATCGGCCAGGGCATCGAATTCGATTACTGCTGCGTGCAGGCGGCCTATGCGCTGCGCGCGGCAGGCTTCGAGGTCATCATGGTCAATTGCAATCCGGAGACGGTGTCGACGGATTACGATACCTCCGATCGGCTGTACTTCGAGCCGCTGACGCTGGAGGACGTGCTGGAGATCATCCGCGTCGAAAAACCGAAGGGGGTCATCGTCCAGTATGGCGGCCAGACGCCGCTCAAACTGGCGCGGCCGCTGTCTGCCGCCGCTGCGCCGATCATCGGCACCACGCCGGATTCCATCGATGTCGCCGAGGACCGCGAGCGCTTCCAGCAGTTGCTTAAACAACTCAAACTCAAGCAGCCGCCGAACCGGACCGTGCGCAAACCGGGGGAGGCGGCGCATCTGGCGCAGGAGATCGGTTACCCGCTGGTGGTGCGTCCTTCCTACGTGCTGGGCGGGCGGGCGATGGAGATCGTGTACAACGAGGAGGATCTCAACCGGTACATGAACGAGGCGGTGGCGGTGTCCAATGAATCGCCGGTGTTGCTGGATCGATTTCTGGATCAGGCCATCGAGGTCGACGTCGATGCCGTTTCCGACGGCAAGGATGTCCTGATCGGCGGCATCATGGAACACATCGAGCAGGCTGGCATACATTCCGGCGATTCGGCGTGTTCGCTGCCGCCGTACAGCCTGACGCCGGAGATGCAGAATGAATTGCGCCGGCAGATGGTGCAAATGGCAAAGGCCCTGAACGTCGTCGGTCTGATGAATGCGCAGTTTGCCATCCAGGGCCGGGACATTTATGTTCTGGAGGTGAACCCGCGCGCCTCGCGCACCGTGCCCTTCGTGTCCAAGGCCATCGGCGTGCCCCTTGCCCGTGTGGCGGCGCTGTGCATGGCGGGCCGGACGCTCAAACAACAGGGCATCACCCGGGAGGTCGTCCCCGGCTATTATTCAGTGAAGGAGTCGGTGTTCCCCTTCATCAAGTTCCCGGGTGTGGACGCGCTGCTGGGGCCGGAGATGAAATCAACCGGCGAGGTCATGGGCGTGGGGCGTACCTTCGGCGAGGCGTTTTACAAATCACAGCTGGCCGCAGGTGTGGATTTGCCCCGCGGAGGACGCGCCTTCATCAGCGTGCGCGAGCAGGACAAGCCGCAGGCGGTGGAAATTGGCCGGCGCCTCAAGGCCCTGGGTTTTGACATCGTGGCCACGCGCGGCACGGCGGCGGCACTCGGGGCGGCGGGTGTATCCTGTACCCAGGTCAACAAGGTACTGGAGGGCCAGCCGCATATCGTTGACATGATCAAGAACGACGAGATCAGCCTGATCGTGAACACCACCGAGGGCAGGCAGGCCATCGCCGATTCGTTTACCATCCGACGCTCGGCCCTGCAGCGAAAGGTGGCCTATACCACCACCATGGCCGGTGCCATGGCCACGGTACTGGCGTTGGAGGATCAGTCGCGCGGACAGGTCAACCGCTTGCAGGATTTGCACCGCAGCCTCGGGAATTGAACCGATGAAAAAAACACCGATGACGGTCACCGGCGCGCAGAAACTGCGCGATGAACTGCATCACTTGAAAACGACAGCGCGGCCCCGCGTCATTCAGGCCATCGCCGAGGCGCGCGCCCACGGCGATCTGAGCGAGAACGCCGAGTATCACGCCGCGCGCGAGCAGCAGAGTTTCATCGAAGGTCGCATTGCCGAGATCGAGGGCAAGCTGGCCACCGCAGAGATTATTGACGTGCGCGCCGTCGAGGCCAACGGGCGTGTCGTGTTCGGCGCCACGGTGGTCATCGTTCATTGCGAGACCGGTGATGAAGTGATGTACCGCATCGTCGGCGAGGATGAGGCGGACATTGCCGCCGGTTTGATTTCCATCGGCTCGCCCATTGCCCGCGCGCTCATCAACAAGCAGGAGGGCGAAACCACGGCAGTCGACGCGCCCGGCGGCCGGGTCGAATACGAAATCATTGCCGTACGCTACGAATAGGCGTCCCGCGGTCCCCCTTTTCACGACATGGCAAAATCGGGCAGTAGCAGGCGCTGGTTGCGCGAGCATGAGACGGACCTCTATGTCGGCAAGGCGCGAAGGGAAGGGTACCGTTCCCGTTCCGCCTACAAGCTGATGGAGATCAGCGCGCGCGACAAACTATTCAAACCGGGCATGACAGTGGTGGACTTGGGCGCCGCGCCCGGCGGCTGGAGCCAGGTGGCGCAGCGTCTGGTGGGCCCGAATGGCCGCGTGATCGCCACTGATCTGCTGGACATGCCCTCCGTGCCCGGCGTGACGTTTATTTCGGGCGATTTTACCGAGCCCGCCGTCAATGAGGCGGTGTCGCGGGCGGTCGGCGAAGCGGGGGCCGACCTTGTTTTATCGGATCTGGCCCCCAATATGAGTGGAATGAAGGCCGTGGATCAGGCACGCAGCATGAATCTGGCGGAATGCGCGTTTTTCTGCGCCCAAAGGGTGCTGAAATCCGGCGGCAGTTTTCTCGTCAAATTGTTTCAGGGCGAAGGTTTCGAAGCATACGTGCGCGAGTTGCGCCAGCGGTTCACCAGGGTGGTGATACGCAAGCCGCAGGCCTCACGCGGCAGATCCAGTGAAACCTACGTACTGGGGCTGGGTTACAGGCCCAAGGAACAACGCTTCTGCGGAAATGGTGTATAGTGGAAATACATGATTGCAGTATTGAGGTAAGGCATTGAAAGATATGGCAAGAAATCTCATGTTTTGGGCCATTGTGGCCGTGGTGCTGATGCTCGCTTTCAGCAATCTCGGCCTGCGCCACGGCATGGTCAGCCAGATTGACTACTCGCAATTCGTTTCCGACGTGAAGGGCGGTCGGGTGGAGCGCGTGCTCATTCAGGACGGCGGCTCGGTGGTGCAGGGCAAGATGGTGGACGGCGCCGAATTCGTCACCTACAGTCCGGAGACCAGCACCAGTCCCCTGATCGGCCTCCTGCTCGACAACAAGGTGCGCATCGAGGCGCAACCGCCGTCGCAGCAGGGCATACTCACACAGATTTTCATTTCCTGGTTCCCGGTCATCCTCATCATCGGCGCGTGGATCTTCATCATGCGGCAGATGCAGGGCGGCGGCCGCGGCGCCCTGTCCTTCGGCAAGAGCCGTGCACGCATGATGGGCGAGGATCAGGTGCGGGTGACGTTCAATGATGTCGCCGGCGTGGACGAGGCCAAGGAGGAGGTCGCCGAGCTGGTCGAATTCCTGCGCGACCCGGGCAAGTTCCAGAAGCTGGGCGGCAAGATCCCACGCGGCGTGCTGATGGTCGGGCCGCCGGGCACCGGCAAGACGCTGCTCGCCAAGGCCATCGCCGGCGAGGCCAAGGTGCCGTTCTTCACCATCTCCGGTTCGGACTTCGTCGAGATGTTCGTCGGCGTCGGCGCTTCGCGCGTGCGCGACATGTTCGAGCAGGCCAAGAAGCATGCGCCGTGCATTGTCTTCATCGATGAAATCGACGCCGTCGGACGCCATCGTGGCGCCGGTCTGGGCGGCGGCCACGACGAGCGCGAACAGACGCTGAATCAACTGTTGGTCGAGATGGACGGCTTCGAGGGCAATGAAGGCGTGATTGTCATGGCCGCCACCAACCGCCCGGACGTGCTCGATCCCGCCCTGCTGCGCCCCGGCCGTTTCGATCGCCAGGTGGTGGTGCCGTTGCCGGACATCCGCGGCCGCGAGCAGATTCTCAAGGTACACATGCGCAAAGTACCGATTGCCGAGGACGTTCGCGCCTCGATCATCGCCCGCGGCACGCCCGGTTTTTCCGGCGCCGATCTCGCCAATCTCGTGAATGAGGCGGCGCTGTTCGCAGCGCGTGACAACAAGCGCCTCGTGGACATGCAGGAATTCGAGAAGGCCAAGGACAAGATCATGATGGGCGTGGAACGCAAGTCCATGGTCATGAGCGAGGAGGAAAAGCGCATGACTGCCTATCACGAATCCGGCCATACCATCGTCGGGCGCCTGGTGCCGGAACACGATCCGGTATACAAGGTCAGCATCATCCCGCGCGGCCGCGCGCTGGGAGTCACCTTTTTCCTCCCCGAAGAGGATCGCTACAGCACGAGCAAGCGCCGTCTGGAGAGCCGTATTGCCGCCCTTTACGGCGGCCGCATCGCCGAGGAATTGATCTTCGGCGCGGAATCGGTGACCACCGGCGCCGCCAATGACCTTGAGAAAGTGACGGAGATAGCCCGCAACATGGTGACCAAATGGGGCATGTCGGAGAAACTCGGCCCGCTCACTTACGGGGAGGATGAGGAAGAGGTGTTCCTCGGCCATTCCGTCACGCAACACAAGGTCCTGTCGGACAGCACCGCCCATGTGATCGACGAGGAAGTGCGCCAGATCGTCGAGCGCAACTACCAGCGCGCCAGGCAGATCTTGCTGGACAACATGGACAAGCTGCACAAGATGGCCGAGGCCTTGATCAAATACGAAACACTGGAACCGGAACAGATCGACGACGTCATGACCGGCCGCGATCCACGTCCACCGCGCGACTGGGGTGCCGATGATCGCAAGGATGCGGCCCCGGTGGGTGCGGTGCCGGTCAAAAACCGCGCACCTGCACCGGGAGACAAGCCCATCGGCGGGCCGGCCAGTTCGCCGCAATCCTGAGGAGCTTCAATCGCCGACCCCCGCTGAACGCGGGGGTCGGCGTTCATGAAGCACGGCGATCCAGTTAGAATCGTCGAAATCGAAATGAGTGGCATGATGGCATGAGTGGCCGCAGGTATTTCGGCACCGACGGTGTGCGCGGCAGGGTGGGCACGCCGCCCATCACGCCCGACTTCGTCATGAAATTGGGGTGGGCGGCCGGGCGCGTGCTGGGGCGCGGCCGGCGCGGGCGCGTACTGATCGGCAAGGACACCCGCATCTCCGGGTATATGTTCGAGTCCGCATTGGAGGCGGGGCTGTCCGCGGCGGGCATGGATGTACTGCTGCTCGGTCCGATGCCAACCCCCGCCGTTGCCTATCTCACCCGTACTTTTCACGCCGATGCCGGCATCGTCATAAGCGCCTCCCACAATCCCTATTACGACAACGGCATCAAGTTCTTTTCCGGCGACGGCTGGAAACTGCCCGATGATGTGGAATTGGCCATCGAACGGGAGATGGACAGCCCCATCCTGACCGTGGAATCGAAACATCTCGGCAAGGCTTACCGTGTCGAAGATGCCGCCGGCCGCTACATTGAATTCTGCAAACGCACCGTGGCTTACAACACCAAGTTCGACGGCCTCAAGGTGGTGGTGGATTGCGCCCATGGCGCCACCTATCACATTGCGCCGGAGGTATTCAGGGAACTGGGCGCTGAAGTGACCACTCTCGGCGCGGAGCCGGACGGGATCAACATCAACGATGGCATCGGCGCAACGGACGTACGCCGTCTTCGCCAGGAGGTGCTGGCCGGCAGGGCGGACGTGGGCATCGCCCTGGACGGCGATGGCGATCGTCTCATCATGATCGACCGTGAGGGGAACATCGTCGATGGTGATGAATTGCTCTATGTCATTGCCCGTGAACGCCGGAAATGCGGCGTGTTGCAGGGAACGGTGGTCGGGACGCAGATGAGCAATCTGGGCCTGGAACAGGCCATACGTGCACTCGGCCTCGGCTTCAAGCGCGCCATGGTCGGCGATCGTTACGTGATAGAAATGCTCAAAGAGGGCGGCTGGACGCTGGGCGGAGAAGGCTCCGGGCACATCGTCTGTCTCGACTTCTCCACCACCGGCGATGGCATCATCTCCGCGCTGATGGTGCTTCAGGCAATGGTGCTGAATGCCCGGCCGCTGCATGTGCTCAAACAGGGCATGATCAAATATCCGCAGACCCTCATCAACGTGAAACTGGCCAGAAATGGTGTTGATGTCCTGACACGGAAACCTGTGCTCGATGCCGTCGCGACGGTGGAAAAGGAGCTTGGCAACAGCGGCCGCGTGCTGCTGCGACCTTCCGGGACCGAGCCGCTGGTGCGGGTCATGGTTGAGGGCCGCGACGAGGCGCAGGTGAAGCAACTTGCGCAACACATCGCCGCCGTTATTGAGCAGGCATTGATGGCGGCCTGATCATCGCGTGGTGATGGATTCACGGATTCGTTTTCACAAAACCGGCGGGCCGGAAGTGCTGTGCGTTGAGGCTGCGCCAGCCGCCGAACCCGGCACGGGCGAGGCGCGCGTGCGCCAGCACGCCATCGGCCTCAACTACATCGACATCTACCACCGCAGTGGCCTCTATCCCGTACCGCTGCCTTCCGGCATCGGTTTGGAAGGCGCGGGCGTGGTGGAAGCCGTGGGCGCCAACGTTGCCGACATCAAACCCGGTGACCGTGTCGCTTATGCCGGCGGCCCGCTGGGCGCTTATGCCACGGTGCGAAATATCACGTCGGATCGGCTGGTGAAACTGCCGGATGCAATTTCCTTCGAACAGGGCGCGGCCATGATGCTGAAGGGCCTGACCGCGCAATACCTGCTGCGGCGGACCTATCGCGTGCAGCCGGGCGATGCCATTCTGATCCATGCCGCCGCCGGCGGCACGGGCCTGCTGGTCTGCCAATGGGCGGAGGCGCTCGGCGCCACCGTCATCGGCACCGTCGGATCGGAGGAGAAGGCAGCGCTCGCGAAGTCACACGGCTGCGGCCATCCCATTCTCTACAAGCGGGAGAATGTCGTGGAGCGTGTAAAGGCGATCACCGGCGGCGCCGGTGTGGCGGTGGTCTACGACTCAGTAGGGAAGGACACCTTCATGGATTCGCTCAATTGCCTGAAACCCATGGGCATGATGGTGAGCTTCGGCAACGCCTCCGGCCCCGTGCCGCCGTTCGAGACGGCGCTGCTGGCCCAGAAAGGCTCGCTCTATCTTACCCGGCCGACACTGTTTGCCTATGCGGCGAAACGCGATGATTTACTGGCAATGGCCGCGGAGCTTTTCGAAGTCGTGCAATCCGGCAAGGTGAAGATCCAAATCCACCAACGCCATGCGCTCAGGGATGCGGTCCAGGCCCACCGCGATCTCGAATCCCGCCGCACCACCGGCTCCACCATCCTTGTGCCTTGACGTTCTTCAGTAATCAAACACCGCGCAGGAGCTCGTTGATACCGACCTTGCCGCGGGTCCTGGCGTCCACCTGCTTGACGATAACGGCGCAGTAGAGGCTGTGACTGCCATCCCTGGCCGGCAGGTTGCCCGAGACGACGACGGAGCCGGGCGGAATATAACCATAAGTAATTTCGCCGGTCTCACGGTTGAGAATCCTGGTGCTCTGGCCGATGAACACGCCCATCGAGATCACTGATCCTTCTCCGACCACCACGCCCTCGACCACTTCCGAGCGCGCGCCGATGAAACAGTTGTCCTCGATGATGGTGGGGCTGGCCTGTACCGGCTCCAGCACGCCGCCGATGCCCACCCCGCCGCTCAAGTGCACGTTCCTGCCGACCTGCGCGCAGGAGCCGACGGTCACCCAGGTGTCCACCATGGTGCCGGAATCGACATAAGCGCCGATGTTGACGAACGAGGGCAGCAGCACCACGCCGGGCGCGATATAGCTGCCGCGCCGCGCCACCGCGCCCGGTACGATGCGCACACCGGTCGCCTTCAATTTCTTCGCGGTGCCGCCCGCGTATTTCATCGGCACCTTGTCGAAGTAATTGCTGTGGCCGCCCTTCATGACCCGGTTTTCCTCGATGCGGAAGGAGAGCAGCACCGCCTTCTTCAACCACTGGTTCACCGCCCACTGGCCGTTCTTCTTCTCGGCCACACGCCGCTCACCGGTATCCAGCAAATCGAGGCAGTTCTTGACCGCGGCCTTCAGTTTCTTGGGCGCCTTGGCGGGCGTGATCTCCGCGCGGTGTTCGAAGGCGTCTTCGATGATCTTTTCCAGGTCTCGCATGTCATTTCCTTCCTGCGGTTTCAACGAATTCTTTTATGCGGTGCGCGGCCTCGACGCATTGAGCAAGCGGCGGCACCAGCGCCATTCTGACACGCCGCGCGCCGGGATTCATGCCATGCGCCTCGCGGGCCAGATAAGTGCCGGGCAGCACCGTGACATTCTGTTGCGTCAGCAGGCCACTGGCGAAAGCAACATCGTCCATCGGCAGCTCCGGCCAGAGATAAAATCCCCCCTCCGGGCGCTCGACCTTGAGCGCGGACTTCAGTATGGGCAGCACCGCGTCGTATTTCTGCCGGTAGAGCCGGCGGTTCTCGATGACATGCGCCTCGTCGCTCCAGGCAGCGCAGCTGGCATGCTGGGTGGGCAGCGGCAGGGCGCAGCCATGATAGGTGCGGTAGCGCAGGAATTTTTCCAGCAGATCGGCGTCACCGGCAACGAAGCCGGAACGCAATCCCGGCACGCTGGAGCGCTTCGACAGGCTGTGGAATACGATGCAGCGGCGGTAATCCGTGCGGCCCGCTTGCGCCGCGATTTGCAACAAGCCGGCCGGCGGCTTCTCCTCGCGCTGATAAATTTCCGAATAGCATTCGTCGGCCGCGATGATGAAATCGAATTGATCGGCCAGCGCGAACGCCTGTTCGTAGAGCGCACGGTTGAGGACGTTGCCGGTGGGATTACCCGGCGAACAGAGATACAGCAACTGGCAGCGTTGCCAGATTCCCTCCGGCACCGATTTGAGATCGGGCGTGTACTGATTCGCCGCCGTGCAGTTGAGAAAACAGGGTGTCGCGCCCGCAAGCAGCGCCGCGCCTTCGTAGATTTGGTAGAACGGATTGGGCATGACCACGACGGGGGCGGCGCGTGTGCGATCCACGACGCATTGCGCGATGGCGAATAATCCTTCGCGCGTGCCGCTGACCGGCAGCACGTGTCGCTCGGCGGTCAACGTGTGCGTGGGCAGCTTGAACCGTTGCCTGAGCCAGCGGGCCAGAGCAGTGCGCAGTTCATCGCTGCCGCGCGTGGTCGGATACTTCGCCATTTTTGGCAGATGCCGGGTCATGGCCTGCAAAATAAACGGCGGTGTCTCGTGCTGCGGCTCGCCGATGGAGAGATCGATGGCGGATTTCGGCGCAGGACGCACGGCGGCCTTGAGCTGCGCCAGTTTTTCAAACGGGTAGGGCTGAAGGCGCGATAAGGCGTCGTGCATGGCGCGGAGGAATGGGGTTTGCGAGCTAGAAAAGGCGGCCAGTATAGGCGATGCCTTCCGGCTCACCTATAGGTTCAACAGTGGCTTTCAGGTATCCTTGTCGCCCTTTGGTGGCGGGAATTCAAACTAAAATTTTAGATTTCATAGGCTTATGAGCAAGAAAATGCTGGTATTGCCGGGTGACGGCATCGGTCCGGCCATCGTCGCGCAGGCCATGAAGGTTGTGGATCGCCTGCGTGGCAAAAACGGGCTGAATCTCGAGTGCGAGGAGGCATTGATCGGCGGCGCCGCCATCGATGCAACCGGCGATCCCCTGCCGGCAGCCACGTTGACCAGGGCGCGGGCGACGGATGCAGTGCTGCTCGGCGCCGTGGGTGGGCCGAAGTGGGAATCGCTCGACATCAAGGTGCGGCCGGAGAAGGGGTTGTTGCGCCTGCGATCGGGGCTGGGTTTGTACGCAAATCTCCGTCCGGCGCTGCTCTATCCGCAACTCGCAAGCGCCTCCACGCTCAAACCGGAGGTGGTGGCGGGGCTCGACCTGCTCATCGTGCGCGAGTTGACCGGCGGTATTTATTTCGGTGAACCGCGCGGCGTGCGCACGCTGGAAAACGGCGAGCGCGAGGGCTACAACACCGAGGTCTACCGCGAGTCCGAAATCCGCCGCGTCGCCAGGGTGGCGTTCGATCTGGCGCGGCGCCGCGGCCGGCGCGTGTGTTCGGTGGACAAGGCCAACGTGCTGGAGGCCACGGAATTGTGGCGCAACGTCGTGGACGAAGTGGCTCGCGACTACGCTGACGTTGTGTTGACGCACATGTATGTCGACAACTGCGCCATGCAACTGGTGCGCAATCCCAAGCAGTTCGACGTGCTGGTTACGACCAACATGTTCGGCGATATACTCTCCGATCTGGCGTCCATGCTGACGGGATCGATCGGCATGCTGCCGTCGGCGTCGCTGGGCGAAGGCGGCAAGGGTTTGTATGAGCCGATCCACGGCTCGGCGCCGGACATCGCCGGTCAGGACGCTGCCAATCCGATGGCGACCGTGCTGTCGCTGGCGATGGCCCTGCGGTATTCGCTGGATGCGCCGGCGCTGGCGGACAGGATCGAAACGGCCGTGTCAAAGGTTTTGGATCAGGGGCTGCGTACCGCCGATATCTGGTCCAAGGGCACGACCAAAATAGGCACCGAGGCGATGGGCGATGCCATCGTCGCGGCGTTGTAGTTGGGCCCCGAATCAGTCCGTCCTGGACTGCCGAGGGCCAGGGGAAGTAGAAAAGCGTGGTTTTTTTTACCCCCCTTCATTTTCAGCGGCTCGCCGCTGAAAATGGCGGCACTGCCCTGTGCCGCGTGTGCCACGAATTTTAATCTTATTTGGAAAGTTAAATGAACGTATGAGCAGGAAATTCAATGTCGCAGTGGTGGGCGCCACCGGTGCTGTAGGCGAGGTCATGCTGTCGATCCTGGAACAACGCGAATTTCCGGTCGGCAGGGTGCACGCCGTGGCCAGCAGCCGCTCCGCGGGAAGGCAGGTGGAATTCAATGGCCGGCAGCTGACCGTCGAAGCGCTGGAGGATTTCGACTTCTCCGGCATGCACATCGGTTTGTTTTCCCCGGGCGCCTCGGTGTCCGCAGTGTACGCGCCCAGGGCCGCAGCGGCGGGTTGCGTCGTCATCGACAACACCTCGCAATTCCGGCAGGAGAAAGACGTGCCGCTGGTGGTGCCCGAGGTCAACCCGCACGCCGTGGCGCAGTACAAAAACCGCGGTATCATCGCCAATCCGAATTGCTCGACCATCCAGATGGTGGTGGCATTGAAGCCCATTTACGACGCCGTCGGCATCGAGCGGATCAACGTGGCTACATATCAGTCGGTTTCCGGCACCGGCAAGGAGGCCATTGAGGAGCTGGCGGTGCAGACGGCGGCGCTGCTCAACGGCAAACCCATCGATTGCAACGTCTATCCGCGCCAGATCGCCTTCAACTGCCTGCCGCACATCGACGTGTTCATGGACAACGGCTATACCAAGGAGGAAATGAAGATGATCTGGGAGACGCGCAAGATCATGGAGGACGAGGCCATACAGGTGAACCCGACCACCGTGCGAGTGCCGGTGTTCTACGGCCATTCCGAGGCCGTGCACATCGAAACCAAGGAGAAGATGACCGCCGCCCAAGCGCGTGCTGTGCTGCAAAAAGCACCCGGTGTGGTGGTGATGGACGAGCGCAAGGACGGCGGCTATCCAACCGCCGTGACCGAGGCCGCGGGCCAGGATCCGGTTTACGTCGGGCGCATCCGCGAGGATCTCTCCCACCCCCGGGGTCTGGACTTATGGGTGGTCTCCGACAACATACGCAAGGGGGCGGCGCTGAACAGTATTCAGATAGCCGAAATCTTGGTAAAAGACCATTTCTGAGCTATAGTTAAGCTCTAATTGTAAAGTCCATTCGCAGGTTTTGTGGCATAATGGGGACATCGCCGGCGGGCGCAGGTGCCGTTTTGCCGGACAGTTGTAACAGACTCTCAATGAATTTGAAGGATCAGCGGATGAGAAGGATGAAGATCCTCGGCTTGGTCGCGTTGTTGGCGATCCCTTTCGGGGGGGCACAGGCGCTGGGATTGGGCAACGTCGAAACGCGTTCCGTGCTCAATCAGCCCTTCGAGGGGCGCATTCCCATCGTGCAGGCCACAGCGGATGAAATTGACAGCCTGACTGTTCACCTGGCCGGTAACGATCAATTCGTGCGTGCCGGCATTGATCGCGCCCCGGTGTTGTCACAGCTGCGGTTCGAGATTAAACAATCGGGCAAGGGGGCGGACTACATCCGCATCAGCACGCACGATCCCATTGCAGAACCTTTCCTGAATTTTCTGGTGGAGGTCAACTGGGCCAAGGGTCGACTGATCCGCGAGTACACCGTACTGCTTGATCCGCCGCTCTACGTACCCACCCAGCGCCTGAGCGCTGCGCAACCCACCATCACCAGCGGCGGCCCTGCTGTGACGGGCGCGGCCGGCGGTGGTGAAAGCTGGCGTTCAACAGAGCAGCCCATTTATTACCCCCACGGTCACATCGGGGGCATGGCGATGGCTGGCGGTGGCGGAGTTTCAGGAGTCCCCGCTGCCGGCGCCGAGACCTTATGGTCGGCCGCCGCCGCCCTGCGGCCGGATGAATCAGTCAGCATGGCGCAAATGATGCTGGCGCTGCTCAAGGCCAATCCCGACGCGTTCATCAACGGCAATGTCAATCTCCTCAAACGCGGTTACATCAGCAAGCTGACCGTTCCGGATCATCAAGCCCTGACCGCGGTATCGCGGGAAGACGCGCTGGCAGAGGTCAAGCGGCAGCACGAGTTATGGCAGGAATACCGGCAGGGCGGCGCCAAAACACTTCCGCCGCAGACCGCCGTTGAAACGGCCGCCGCGCCGGCATCCGAAAGCAAGGAAGGCGCCGCCCCCGAAAAATCTCCCGAGAATACCGCTGCAGCCGGCGGCGAGAGCGACCAGGCCAAACTGAAATTGCTGGCGGCCAAGGAGGGTGGCGAGGCCCAGGCGGGTGAAGCCATGGCGCTGACCAAGGAACAACTGGCCTCCAAGGAACGCGAAAACGAAGAATTACGCTCGCAACTGGTGGAATCGCAGCAACTCGTTGATACCTTGAAGAGCCGCATTGCCTTGCAGGACAACCAGCTCGCTGAATTGCAGGCGAAGCTGTCGCAACCGCAGGCCCCCGCGCCGGCGCCTCCTGCTCCTGCGCCAGCCGAGGAAGTGAAGCTGCCGCCGCCGGCAACGGTCGCGCCGGCACCTGAACAAAAACCAGCTGCGCCTGCTCCCGCGGCTGAGCAGCCGGCCGCCGCCGAGCAGAAGGCGGAACAGAAACCGGAACAAAAACCGACCGAGGCAGCGCCGGCGGAATCGAAGGAGGCGGCTGCAGAACCGTCGAAGGAGAAGAAGAAACGGCCACCGCATCCCGCTGGAGAAAAGAAGGCCAGGGTTCCCAGCGGTCCCACATGGATGGATGAAGCGCTAACCACGCTTTCCGGTATCTGGGACAATGTTCGTGACGCGCTGGGTGGGATAACCGGCAGCCTCCAGGGCGTTGCCTCCAGTCTTTCAGGCCTCATCCCCAAGACGGTCGTGGACACAGTGCCCGGCGGTTTGCCGGCCCTGCTGGGCGGGGTGATGCTGGCGCTGGCAGTGCTGGTTGCGTTGATCCGCGGTATCGCACGGCGGGCCCGGAGTACGGGCACGCGTCCGGCGGCACGGAGGGTGGAACGCGCGGTTTCCGACACTGATGAAACAATACGGGCCGCTGGCGAGACCACCGACTACGGCCAGGATATCACCCGTGATCGTGCCGATCAGACGGAGATACCCGGCGGTGCGCCCGACGAGGAAGCGGCGGACAAGACCCAGATCGCGCTGCCTCCGGGAACCGCCGGCGCGCCGCCCGCAGCTGAGGAAGATCCGCTTTCCGAAGTGAACGTCTATCTGGCCTACGAACGGTTTGACGAGGCGGAAAAGGTTGTCAAGGCCGCCATCGCCAAATATCCCAACGAACACAAGTACAAGTTGCGGTTGCTGGAAGTGTATTACGCCGCCTCCAACAAGGTGGGCTATGAAAACGCCGCGCGCGCCCTGAAAAACGCCGTGGGGGAAGGCGGTCCGCTATGGGACAGCGCGCTCGCCATGTGGCGGGAGATGTCGCCGGATCGAGAATTGTTTGCCGCCGGTGGTGCCGAGGCCGCGATACCCGCCGGTGGAGCACGGCAGTTTGTTGATATCACGGGCGCCAGCGTCGGCGAAACGGGCGCGCTCAGCGACACCGTCATGATGGCGCCGGGCGCCGTGCCGGCCGCCGCCCCGAAAGCCGGCGAGGCCGGGATCGATATCGATTTGGGCGTGGGCGGCAGCACGGGCGCCACCACGACGGCCGAGAACGCGGTACTGGATCTGACCGCTGCCCAGATGACACCCGAGGACGCGTTGAGCCTCACCGCGGCCGACAGCACCGGGGTTTTGGACTTGAGCGGCGGCGGTGTTGAGTCCCCCGCGGCCCTGTCTCCGGATTTATCCTCGACCGTCGACAAGAGTCTCGGCGGGGCGCCGCCGGCGGGGGAGGACCTGCTGGATGTGACCAAGTCCGGAATGGGCCAGACGCTCGGCGCAACGCCGGCGGGCATGGATGATTTGCTCGATGTGACCAAATCCGGAATGAGTCATACCTTGAGCGAAGAGCCCGCCGGGATGGAAGACCTGCTCAATGTCAGCATGTCCAAGGAAACGTCCAGGGAAACGCCCAAGGAGGACGACCACGTCCTGGAATTTGACATTGGTGGCGGGGCACCGGCTGCCGAACCGGATGAAATAGAAGTCAAGGCGCCAGCGGGCGATGACAACAGTCTGGAATTCGATCTGGGCACTGCGGCCGCCGGCACGCCCGATGATGGTGGTTTAGGTCTGGAATTGAGCGACAGCGGCAAGGAAGACACCTCGTTGTCACTGGAAGATTTGGCCGAATCGGCCGGAGAGTTGACCCTGGATGTCAGCGGCGGAGGCGCTACGCCGGAGTCGGCGCCCGCGACCGCCGCCACCACCACCAGAGGACTGTCACTCGACGCGGGCGGCGGCGACGGTCTGGATCTCGACCTGTCGCTGGAAGGCGAGGGTTCGTCACTGGACGACCTGACCAAATCCATGGAAGAAACCGTGGCGGGGATGAAACCGGAGGGTACCAGTGCAACGGTCTTGCCGGCCCTGGATCTCTCGCTGGAAGCGCCCGCGGAAGAGAAGGGCGTTGATTTTGACTCGACGCAGGAGATTGCACACGACGCCCTGGCCAAGGCCCGGACCCAGGCCGATGTGGGCAACGAACAAACTGTGGTCATGCCGCGCAGTGCTCCGGTGGACGCGCAAACGGCGGTGGCTGAAGTCGATACGAAGTTGAGCCTCGCCAAGGCCTATATCGAACTGGGCGACAGCGCCGGCGCACGCACCATCTTGAACGAGGTGGTCTCCGAGGGCAACGCCACACAGAAGGCCGAGGCCCAGCGGTTGTTGCAGACCATCTGATCCTTTTGGGGTGGGCTCTGAACAAGTCCATCCTGGACTTCTCAGAGCGCGGAAACTGAAAAACGTGATTTTCAGTTTCCTGCATTCTCAATATGTCCATTCAGACATTGAAAATGACAGTGCATCCCCGCACTGCGGTTCCGTGGCTAACGAGTCATCTGATTCCGACAGTGTCGCCTCATGCGCATAGCGATGGGCCTGGAGTACGATGGCCGCCATTTCCTCGGCTGGCAAACCCTGGGGCACGGCCGCACAGTGCAGGATGTGGTCGAAGCCGCCCTGGCGCGGATAGCCGCTCATCCCGTTAAAGTATTCTGCGCCGGGCGCACCGACAGCGGGGTGCACGCCACCGGCCAGGTAATCCATTTCGACACCCCGGCGGAACGGGATTTCCGATCATGGGTGCTGGGTGCCAACAGCGGACTGCCCGGGGACGCGAGCGCGGTGTGGGCATGCGGTGCACCGGATGACTTTCATGCCCGTTATTCGGCGCAGGGCCGCGTGTACCGTTACGTCATTCTCAATCGCAGCGCCCGACCGGCGGCGTTTTGCGGCAAGGTCAGCTGGTACTATCCCGCGCAGCTGGACGCGGAGCGCATGCAGGCCGGCGCCGCGGCGTTGATCGGCGAGCACGATTTCTCCGCATTCCGGTCGAGTGAGTGCCAGGCCCGTCACGCAGTGCGCGAAGTGCGGCGACTGCGGGTTTGGCGGGACGCGGACCTCATCCACATCGAAATCGAAGCCAATGCCTTTTTGCATCACATGGTGCGCAACATCGCCGGCGTGCTGATGGCCATCGGCTCGGGCCGCGCCGAACCCTCGTGGTCGGCGGAAGTGCTGGCCGGCCGGGATCGCACGCGTGCCGGTGTCACCGCTTCCGCGGAAGGCCTGTATCTCACCGGCGTCTTTTATCCGGAGAAATACGGCCTGCCCGCGCCGCCAGTCCAACGCTGGCCGTATTAACTTGATGGAGTAAAATCAAACCTCCGCCATCAACGGCCATCTCTCATGTCGCCTGTCAGGGTCAAATTTTGCGGCATCACGCGCGCCGAAGATGCACGGACGGCCGCGGCGCTGGGCGCGGACGCCATCGGGCTCGTGTTTTACGCCGGCAGCCCACGGGCGGTCACTTTGCCGCAGGCGATGGCCGTCGTGTCCGGATTGCCGCCGTTCGTTGCCCGCGTGGGGTTGTTCGTCGATCCGCGCATGGAGGAGGTGGAGATGGTGTTGCAGCTGGGGGGGGTGGATGTGTTGCAGTTCCACGGCGCCGAGCCGCCGGAATTCTGCCGCCACTTTGGCCGGCCTTACATCAAGGCGCTGCGCATGCGCCCGGGCATGAATGTGCGTGCCGAGGTGGAACGCCACCCCGATGCCGCGGCCGTGCTGCTCGACACCCATGAGGCGGGCAAGCCTGGCGGCACGGGCAGGGCGTTCGACTGGACGCTGATCCCGCGGGATCTCCCCCGTCCCGTAATCTTGGCAGGGGGGCTGACTCCTGATAATGTCGCTGCCGCCATCCGCCAGGCACAGCCTTATGCCGTGGATGTGAGCGGCGGCATAGAATCCGCGCCCGGCGTCAAGGACGCCGGCCTGATGCAGGCTTTTCTCCACGAGGTCAAAACGTGTTGCGAATCGAACGAACCATCGACGGCGCCCAATCCGCAGCGCCCGTGAAAGAGGCGCGGGAGCAGACCGGCCTGCCGGACTCACGCGGCCATTTCGGCGCCTACGGCGGTCGTTTCGTGGCCGAGACGCTGATGCAGCCGCTCGCCGAACTGACCACCGCCTATGAACGTTATCTGAAGGATGCGGAGTTTTTGCGTGAGCTTGAGGAGGATCTGCAGCACTATGTTGGACGGCCCTCGCCGTTGTACTTCGCCGAACGCCTGACGCGCCGCTACGGCGGTGCGCGGATTTATTTGAAGCGCGAGGATTTGAATCACACCGGCGCGCACAAGATCAACAACACCGTCGGGCAGGCGCTGCTTGCCAAGCGCATGGGCAAGACGCGCATCATCGCCGAGACCGGCGCCGGTCAGCACGGCGTGGCCACCGCGACGGTGGCCGCGCGGCTGGGACTGGAATGCGTGGTGTACATGGGGTCCGAGGACACCAAACGGCAGGCGATCAATGTGTACCGCATGAAGCTGCTGGGCGCCGAGGTGGTGCCCGTCGAATCCGGATCGAAGACGCTCAAGGATGCCTTGAACGAGGCGATGCGTGACTGGGTCACCAATGTGGACAATACCTTCTACATCATCGGCACCGTCGCCGGCCCGCACCCGTATCCGGTAATGGTGCGCGATTTCCAGGCGGTGATCGGACGCGAGGCCCGCGCCCAGTGCCTGGCGCGCTGCGGCCGCCTGCCGGATGCGCTGGTGGCCTGCGTCGGCGGCGGTTCGAACGCGCTCGGCCTGTTTTATCCCTTCATCAACGACGCGGCGGTAAAAATGTACGGCGTGGAGGCGGCGGGCGACGGCCTGCAGACGGGACGGCACGCGGCCTCATTATGCGCCGGCCGGCCCGGCGTGCTGCATGGCAATCGCACCTATCTGCTGGAGGATCGGAATGGCCAGATCATCGAGACCCATTCGATCTCCGCCGGCCTGGATTATCCCGGCGTGGGGCCGGAGCACGCCTGGCTCAAGGACAGCGGCCGCGCGCAGTATCTGGCGATCACCGACGAGGAAGCCCTGCAGGGTTTCCACGATCTCACGCGCATGGAAGGCATCATCCCCGCGCTTGAATCGAGCCACGCAATCGCCTATGCAGCCAAACTGGCCCCGACCATGGGCAGGGATCAGATTATCGTCATCAATCTTTCCGGGCGCGGCGACAAGGACATCCACACCGTGGCTTCGCGTCAGGGTATTCGTTTCTAGTCATGTAAAACCGTCAGTAGATCCCATGAGCAGAATCCAGTCCTGTTTTGAGGCGCTGCGTCGCAATCACCGCAAGGCGCTGATCCCGTTCCTCACGGCCGGCGATCCGTCGCCGGCGAGCACGGTGCCTCTGATGCACACGCTGGTGGAGGCCGGCGCCGATTTGATCGAGCTGGGCGTGCCGTTTTCCGATCCCATGGCCGACGGCCCGGTGATCCAGCGGGCCAGCGAGCGGGCGCTCAAGTACGGCGTCAGTCTGCATGACGTGATCGGCATGACCGCTGAATTCCGCAAGACCAATGCGCAAACGCCGGTGGTGCTGATGGGATATTTGAATCCGATCGAGGTCATGGGTTACGAGTCGTTTGTCGAGGCCGCCGCGCGCGCGGGCGTTGACGGCGTACTGACGGTGGACCTGCCGCCGGAGGAGGCCTCATCGTTCGTGACGCTGTTGCGCAAACAGGGCGTCGACCCGGTGTTTCTGCTGGCGCCCACCACCACCGAGGAACGCGCCGCGCGCATCTGCCAGGCCTCCAGCGGCTTTGTTTATTATGTGTCGTTGAAAGGCGTGACCGGCGCCAGCGGCTTGAACGTGAGCGATGTCGCCACGCGCATCCGCGCCATCCGCAAACATACGCAACTGCCAATCGGCGTCGGTTTTGGCGTCAAAGATCCGGCCACCGCGGCCAAACTCGCCGAAGTCGCCGACGCCGTGGTGGTGGCCAGCGCATTGCTGTCCGCGATGGAGACGGTGCACGCCGATCCGGCGAAATTGCGGCAGGTCGTGCACGGTTTTGTCGCCGGTCTGCGCACGGCCATGGATGCCGCCTGACGCGCTCACGATCCCGAATTTTGAAAAGGTAACCGCCCCGCATGAACTGGTTCAAGAAATTGCTGCCTTCACGCATACGCACCAACGGCGTGGCCAAGCGCGGCGTGCCGGAGGGTCTGTGGACCAGCTGTCCGGCGTGCAAGACGATGCTGTACAACGCCGAACTGGAACGCAATCTGGGCGTCTGCCCGAAGTGCCATCATCATCTGCGCATCCGCGCCCGCAAGCGGATCGACAAATTCCTCGATCCGCAGCCGCGTAGCGAGATCGGCGCCGACATCGCGCCGGTGGACTTTCTGCGTTTCAAGGACGGCAAGCGCTACAAGGATCGCCTGCAGGATGCGCAGCACGCCACCGGCGAGAGCGACGCCCTGGTGGTGATCGCCGGCAAGGTCAAGGGGCTGCCGCTGGTCGCTTGCGCCTTTGAGTTCGAGTTCATGGGCGGCTCCATGGGGTCGGTGGTTGGTGAGCGCTTTGTGCGCGCAGTGGCCGCCTGCATCGATAAAAAGATTCCCCTGGTGTGTTTTGCCGCAAGCGGCGGCGCCCGCATGCAGGAAGCGCTGGTGTCGCTGATGCAGATGAGCAAGACGGCAGCGGCGCTGGCGGCGCTGCGCAAGCGCGATATCCCGTTCATCTCGGTGCTGACCGATCCGACCATGGGCGGTGTGTCGGCCAGCCTCGCCATGCTGGGCGACATCCAGATCGCGGAGCCGAATGCCCTGATTGGTTTCGCCGGGCCGCGCGTCATCGAACAGACGGTGCACCAGACCCTGCCGGAGGGGTTCCAGCGCAGCGAGTTTCTGCTCGCGCACGGCGCCATCGATCTGATCGTCGACCGCCGCCAGATGCGCGACCGCATCGCCGGGTTGCTGTCGCTGCTGATGCATCACCCCCTGCCTTGAGTGCCCGTGCCCCCGCGAGAAATTTTCAAATCCGCCGTATCTTGAACTTGTCCACTGCACCCGCCGTTTCCGTCCCGCACCGCCCCCGGTTCAGCCGGCTTGCCGACTGGCTGGCGTGGCAGGAGTCGCTGCACGGCGCCGAGATTGAGCTGGGGCTGGATCGCTGCCGGGCCGTGTATGAACACATGGGCCTCGGCAAACCGCCTTATGTCGTCATCAGCGTGGCGGGCACGAATGGCAAGGGCTCCAGCGTGGCGCTGCTGGATGCGATACTGAGCGCCGCCGGTTACCGGGTGGGTTGCTACACCTCGCCGCACCTGCTGCGCTACAACGAGCGCATCCAGATCTCCGGCACCCCAGCGAGCGACGAAACGATCTGCACCGCGTTTGATTACGTCGATCATCATCGCGGCGGCATCTCACTGACCTATTTTGAATTCGGCACGCTGGCGGCGTTTGACATCTTCAGCCGCGCCGCCATCGATGTCGCCGTGCTGGAGGTGGGACTGGGCGGGCGGCTGGACGCGGTCAACATTCTGGACGCGGACGCGGCGCTGGTGGCCGCCGTCGATATTGATCATGTCGAATGGCTGGGGCCGGACCGCGAAAGCATCGGCCGGGAGAAGGCGGGCATCTTCCGCGCGGGCCATCCGGCAATCTGCTCGGATCCCCGGCCGCCCGCGAGCCTGGTGCAATACGCCGGCCAAATTGGCGCCCGCCTGTCGCTGTACGGCCGGGACTACGGTTGGGAAAAGTCTGCGGCGGGATGGACCTGGTGGGGCCGCGATCAGCGGCTGCCCGATCTGCCGCCACCACACCTGCATGGCGAATTTCAGTTGCAGAACGCCGCCGGCGTGATGAAGGTGCTGGAAGAGTTGCGGGACCGCTGCCCGGTCACCCGCACCGCCATCGAACAGGGCTTGCGGCACGTAAGTCTCAAGGGACGCTTCCAGATTTTCCCCGGCGCGGTGACCTGGATCCTGGATGTGGCGCACAATCCACAATCGGCGCGCGTGCTGGCCGAAACGCTGCGCTCGCATCCTTGCGCCGGCCATACGCACTTTCTCGTCGGCATGTTGCGCGACAAGGACATCCGCGGCGTGTTCCAGATCATGTCTGGTCTGGCGTCCCACTGGCATCTGGTCACGTTGCCGGGACGGCGGGGCACTACGGCCGAGTTTCTCTACGGGCAATGGCAGGCGGCGGGTGGGAACGCCGCCGTCAGCTTGTACGACGACGTGGAAGCGGCCTATGCCTGGGTCCGGCAACTGGTGGCGGCGGGCGACCGGGTGCTGGTCTTTGGATCGTTTTTGACTGTGGCCGGCGCCGCTAAACTGATAGAGTAGGCGAGTGATGGGAAAAAGCGCGAGGTGAGATGGACCAGATTCTGAAACAACGTTTGGTGGGCGCCGTCGTACTGGTCAGTGTGGGGATACTTTTCCTGCCGGTGCTGTTTGAAGGCGTGCCGACCCCGGAAGAACCCAGGATCGAGACCACCAACATCCCGCCGAAACCGGAGGCCGACTTTAACTCGCGCATCATCCCTCTGGAAAGCGACGCGACGGTGACGCTGCCGCCACCCGCGACTCCGACGGAGACGGAATCTCCGTCCGCATCACCGCCACCGGCCACACCCGCGCCAGCGCCCGCAGCCACACCGCCATCCGCCCCACCCGTGTCCACGGGAAGTAAAACCCCGGATGCCGCGGCAACCCCCGCTACTCCCGCCGCAGGCAAGCCGGCCACGGCCGGCAAACCGGCGGAGAAGGTCGCGGAAAAATCCGTCGGCGGAAAAAAACCGCTTGAACAAAACCAGACCGATAAATCCCCGCCGCCGGCCGCACCGGCACGAACCAACAAGCCCGGCGTCGCGGAAAAGAGCGAACAACGCGTCGGCGTGACGGCATGGGTGGTGCAGCTGGGCAGTTTTGGCAGTGAGCAAAACGCGAACGAACTGGAGACGCGCCTGAAGAAGGAAGGCTATGCCGCATTCGTGGAAAAACTTTACGCCAGCGATGGCCAGAAGTTCCGTGTTCGCATCGGGCCGGAACTGGTGCGCGCCAAGGCCCAGGAGATGCGCGACAAAGTCGAGAAGGATATGAACCTCAAGGGTATCGTCGTGCGTTATCCATAATTGTCATCTCTGGATAAGTCCATTCCGGACTTCATGCAGGTAGAGGGCGTTGAATATGCATCAACTGATCTGGGTGGACATCGGCATACTCGCCGTCATCGGCATCTCCACGCTCATCAGCCTGTTCCGTGGTTTCGTGCGCGAGGTGCTGTCGCTGGTGGCCTGGGTGGCGGCCTTCTGGGTGGCGATCACCTTCTCGCCTCAACTTGCCGATCTTCTTACCTCCAAAATCAGCGTCCCCTCGGCGCGCACCTTTCTCGCCTTTGGCGCCTTGTTTCTCGCCACCCTGTTTGCCGGCGGGTTGATCAATTTTCTGATCGGCAAGCTGATCAAAGCCACGGGTCTCTCAGGCACTGATCGAATGCTCGGCATCTTCTTCGGACTGGCGCGCGGCATCGCCATCGTCACCGTGCTGGTGCTGCTGGCGGGCCTGACGCCTTTACCCAAGGACCCGTGGTGGCACGAATCCCAATTCATCCCGCATTTTCAGCAGCTTGCCATGATACTGCGGGGGCTGTTGCCGCCCCAGTATGCGGCCTATTTCAACTTTGGATGACGGCAGGGTTACAATAGCGCCCCTCATGTGCGGCATCGTCGGCATTGTCGGCAGAAGCAGCGTCAATCAGGCCCTGTATGACGGCCTGACGGTCTTGCAGCACCGCGGCCAGGACGCCGCCGGCATCGCCACCTACGCCGAGGGCCGTTTTTTTCTGCGCAAGTCCAACGGCATGGTGCGCGATGTCTTCCACACCCGCCACATGGTCAATCTTGCCGGCAACATGGGCATCGGCCACGTCCGTTATCCCACCGCCGGCTGTTCCTCCTCCGCCGAGGCCCAGCCGTTCTACGTCAATTCGCCCTACGGCATTGCGCTCGCGCATAACGGCAATCTCACCAATGCCCAGGAATTGAAGGCGCAGCTCTTCGCCGAGGACCTGCGCCACATCAACACCGATTCGGATTCCGAGGTGCTGCTCAACGTGCTGGCGCACGAATTGGCGCGCAGCGGCAAGCTGCGCATCGACGCCGAGGACGTCTTCGCCGCCGTGCGCGGCCTGCACAAGCGGGTGCGCGGCGCTTATGCCTGTGTCGCCATGATCACCGGCGTCGGCATCCTGGGCTTCCGCGATCCGCACGGCATCCGCCCCGTGGTCTATGGCCGCCGTGACACGAAGGAGGGGCCGGAACATATGATCGCCTCCGAGTCGGTGGCGCTGGATGTCCTTGGTTTCAGGCTGGTGGGCGACATCCAGCCCGGCGAGGCGGTGTTCATTGACAAGAAGGGCGAGCTGCACCGCCGGCAGTGCGCGGATAATGTGCTGCATGCGCCGTGCATTTTCGAGTACGTCTATCTGGCGCGCCCGGACTCCATCATCGACGGCATCTCCGTACACAAGGCGCGCATGCGCATGGGCGAGAAGCTGGCGGCCAAGATCCAGCGCGTGTGGCCGGACCATGACATCGATGTCGTCGTCCCCATTCCTGACACCAGCCGCACGGCGGCGCTGGAGCTGGCGAACATCCTGGGCTTGAAATACCGCGAGGGCTTCATCAAGAACCGCTACATCCCCCGCACCTTCATCATGCCGGGGCAGGGTATGCGCCAGAAATCGGTGCGGCAGAAATTGAACGCCATCGAGCTGGAATTCAAGGGCAAAAACGTTCTATTGGTGGACGACTCCATCGTGCGCGGCACCACCTCCGGCCAGATCATTCAGATGGCCCGTGATGCGGGCGCGCGCAAGGTCTACTTCGCCTCCGCCGCGCCGCCGGTGCGCTTCCCGAACGTGTACGGCATCGACATGCCCACCGGCGAGGAATTAATCGCCTATAACCGCACCGATGAGGAGGTATGTCGGATCATCGGCGCCGACCGCCTGATTTATCAGGACCTGGATGACCTCATCGATTGCGCCCGCCGGGGCAATCCCGACATGCAGCGTTTCGACACCTCGTGTTTCGACGGCGTGTATGTGACCGGCGACGTCAGCGATGTGTACTTGAAACGCATCGGCGCCCAGCGTTCGGACGGCGCCAAGACCAGGCGTGACAAGGGTGGCGGCAACGCACTGAACGATCTGACCGCCACCGCATAGCGCGTCGCGGTCATCCTGGAACCGCCCGCATTCGGTTTTCCCGTTTGTCTCCACCAGCCTGTTTCCAACCGTGACGAATCCCGCCAGCGCGCCGGATGAGACGCAACTGGTCGCGGCGTTGCAACGTGGCGATGCCGCGGCCTTCGAGACCCTGGTGCGGCAGCACGGTGATGCGCTCTACCGGCTGGCCGTGCGGGTGCTGGGCAACGAGGCCGATGCCCGCGACGCCGTGCAGGACGCTTTTATCAGCGCCTTCAAGGAAATCAAACGCTTCGAGGGACGCGCGTCGCTGAAGACCTGGCTGTACCGCATCGTCCTCAACGCCGCCTTGATGCGGCGCCGTACGCGGCAGCGCAAAAACGAGGTTTCCATCGACGATCTGCTGCCGCATATCGGCGAATTCCGCCACGAGCCGGAGTGGAATTTCACCGAGTCCGCCGAGGACATCGTGACCCGCGAGCATGTCCAGCAGCATGTCCGGGGACAGATCGAGCGGCTGCCGGAGGCCTACCGTACCGTTTTGCTGCTGCGGGACATCGAAGGGTATGACACCCGCGAGACGGCCGAACTGCTGGGCGACAGCGAGGGCAGCGTGAAGGTCCGGCTGCACCGGGCGCGCGCCGCCTTGAAGACCCTGCTGGAGCCGCTCTACAAGGGTGAGGTCGCGTAACCATGAAACGGATATTGCTGAAACTCGAATATCTGATGTTCAAGCACGTGCCGGGCATGCTCACATGCGCCGAGGCGGACGCCTTTATTTCGGAATACGTGGACGGCCGGCTGCCGGCGTCGCAGCGCCGCAAATTCGAGCGGCATATCCGCATGTGCCGCCCCTGCCGCGCCTATCTCAAGGCCTACCGCCGCACCGTGACGCTGGCCCGGTTGTCCGCGGCGGAGCAGCGCACGCCGGCAAAGACCCGCATGCCCGGGGAACTGGTCCACGCCATCCTTGCCGCCTGTAAATAGAAACACCGTTCGTGCTGAGGTATCGAAGCACGTACGACTTAAATGTTTGGGTGATATTCGCCCTTCGATACCTCAGGACGAACGGCATTAGCTGGCTGGAGTTTGACAGCGCGTAGCGATTTCTCTACATTGCCGCCCTTGGCGCCGATTTGAATCAGCTTGCGGGCGCTCCGGAGTGTGAAATCGCACGACCGGAAAATCAGCTAAAGCGATGGCAAGATCACAAGCCCGCTTTAGTTTCGCGGGTTTTTTTGTGCCCGCATGATGGCCCGCCGGCGGCGCATGACAGCGAGGGAGTACGAATCATGGGCGATAAACCCGATCAAGAGTATGCAATCGAAACGCTGTCCGTGCGCGCGGGACAGGTGCGCACGCACGAGGGCGAGCAGAGCGAGCCGCTGTTTCTGACCTCGAGCTTCACCTTCAAGAACGCCGCGCAGGCGGCGGCGCGTTTCAAGGGTGACGAGCCGGGCAACATCTACTCGCGCTTCACCAACCCGACGGTGCGCACCTTCGAGCAGCGGCTGGCGCTGCTGGAGGGCGGCGAGCGCTGTGTCGCCACCGGTTCCGGCATGGCGGCGATCCTGACCACCTGCATGGCGCTGCTGAAGAGCGGTGATCACGTGGTCTGCTCGCAGAGCGTGTTCGGCACCACGGTGACGCTGTTCCAGCAGTGGCTGTCCAAATTCGGCGTGCAGCACACCTTCGTGCCGCTGACCGACTACGCGGCGTGGGAGCAGGCGATCCGCCCGGAGACCAAACTCCTGTTCGTGGAGACGCCTTCCAATCCGCTGACCGAGATCGCCGACATCGCGCGCCTGAGCGAAATCGCGCACAGGCACGATTGTCTCTCAGTGGTCGACAACTGTTTTCTAACGCCGGCGCTGCAACTGCCGTTCAAGTTCGGCGCGGACATCGTCATTCATTCCGCGACCAAGTATCTCGACGGCCAGGGCCGTTGCGTGGGCGGCGCCATCATCGGCGGCGATAAATTGCTGGAGCCGATGTTCGGATTCGTGCGCACCGCCGGACCGTCGTTGAGTCCGTTCAACGCCTGGGTGTTTTTAAAAGGTCTGGAGACGCTCGGCCTGCGCATGGAGGCGCACAGCGCGCGCGCCCTGGCGGTGGCCGATTGGCTGCAACAGCAGCCGAAGGTGAAGCGGGTTTACTATCCGGGCCTGCCGTCGCATCCACAGCATGAACTGGCCAAGCGCCAACAGAAAGGCTACGGCGGCATCATCAGCTTCGAGGTGGAGGGTGGTCAGCCCGCGGCATGGAAGCTCATCGACGGCGTGCGCATCTTCTCCATCACGGCCAATCTCGGCGACGCCAAGAGCACCATCACCCATCCGGCCACCACCACGCACTGGCGCATCACGCCGGAGGAGCGTGCCCGTGCCGGCATTACTGACGGACTGATCCGCATTTCTGTGGGATTGGAGAACGCAGAGGATTTGAAACGCGATCTTCAGCAGGCCTTAAAATCAATCTGAAGCGCACCGGCAAGCCCCAAACGTTATTCGTACCTCTCTCACGCTGCCTTCAGCTCGATCTTGACCGTATAGCCGAGTGCCTTGGCTGCGCGCGTCAGAGTGTCGATTGTCAAACCGGTGTCCGATTCATCCAGAAGGCGATCAAGGGCCGAGCGACTGGTGCGCATGCGTTTGGCCATTGCCACTTTGGTGAGGCCCTTTTTCTTCATGCCCTCCTGCATTTGCCAGGCAAGCACGCGTTTAAGGGCGCGCGCAGACACCTTCTGAAGCGAACCATCCTCAGACAACAGGTCGTCAAGATTGTTGCCGATATGTCTATTGGCTTTAGCCATATTGCACCTCCTTCATCCTGCGCAACGCGAGATCAAGGTCCTGTGGAGGAAGTTTCCTCGATTTTTTGATGAAGCCATAAACCAAGACCATTATTGCGCCAACTTTTGTGAACAAAACCCGAGCAATGCCAGAGGGTAGGGTACTTCGCACTTCCCATAAGTCCGGCTTGAGCTTCCGGACTAGTGGCATGCCCAAGGGCCAACCAAACTGAACGGTCTTGAGATCCTCGCCTATTATCCTCCGTTCCTCTGGAGGAAGGTTCTTCGGCCACTCACGGACGGGTTCACGGCCTTGGGCGGTCACGTAGAAACGGATCTCCAAGATCGGCGATCTCCTGACCATGACCTAGTGTACCACAAATGGTACGTCACTTGCGAGGAAGCACCCGCGCCGGGATCACCGACGGCCTGATCCGTATTTCAGTGGGATTGGAGAACGCAGAGGATCTGAAACGCGATCTAAATCAGGCATTGAAATCGATCTGAAGTTTGCTGGCGAAGCGCATTGATGTTTGTTAGGTCGAAGATTTGTTAAACCTGCGGCGAGTCGATGAGCCCGCGCAAAAACGGCGATATGTCCTCAATTCTGACGATCTCACGCCGGGGAATGTAGTAGTCCCGCACGACTTTACAGTCCGGATACTTCGCGATGAAATCATCGTGTAGTTTCATATTCTTGCTCAGGACACTACTCATTGCACGGCGTCCAGTCATGAATTTCAGTGGGTGTTCCGTTCCCAGCACATACAAATGCCTCGATTTCGGGCTTTCGAGCTCAGCGAGATAGAAGAAGTCTTTGAAAACCGAGTTCTGCCGGATAGCTTCTGGTCCGCCTTGCCACGAGATAAATTTGAACTCAGCAACCCGACGGTCTGTTTCCAAGTCAAATTGTTTACCAGTGTTGCCTGCACCCAGTGATAGGCTCTGCACGCGCTCATCAACTGCCAAGAGTTGTGGCAGACAGAGTAGAATCCCAAGCGCATGGATAACGACGTTGATCTGTCCAGCAATATTCTTGATGAGCGCTGCACCTTCGAGGGTCTCATGATCAGCATCATGTTGTTGCAGAATCGGAGCAAGCTCACCCGCAGTCATGCCCTCTAGGGCAGACTCCATTTTCCAGAGGCTAAGACCTAGATCTTGCCCCGAGAATCGCTGTAAAGCAGCGACAGCATGTGTGAGCTCCAATGTTTCTCTCTCCTGAGGCGAATTAATGGTGGCGCCCTAGGCCGGAGTCGAACCGGCGACCTTCCGCTTAGGAGGCGGACGCTCTATCCACTGAGCTACCAGGGCGTTTTGCAAACAATCGTCATCGTCAGTGAATTCAACCATCCTTGGTGCTAAGACCCGGCCTCGCCCTCCGTGGCTCGGCGCTCGCCGGGGCGGACATTCACTGGATGTCCGCCTCAATCCGTCTCGCCCACTGAAGCTACCAAGGCGTTTTGCAACAATAATTTATTGTACTCCTGAACTTTCTTCCATCCGAATTCCTACCCCGTGCCGCCAACAGGTACAATGCCAACATCCCGCACATGAACACCACGAATACAGTTCATACCGTCGTCAGTCCCGAAGGCAGCCTCGAAGTGCTGTCGCAGCGGGAGGTGATGGAACTCCTCGATACCGGCAACGGCGGCTTGTATGAGCAATTCCGGCGCTGCTGTCTGGCCGTGCTCACCTCCGGCAATGAAATCGACGATACCCGCGCGCTGCTGAAGGCATATCCGGATTTCCAAGTGCGGCTGGTGCAGAAGGAGCGCGGCATCAAGCTCAGGGTCGAGAACGCCCCCGCCAGCGCCTTCGTCGACGGCCGCATGATCCGCGGCGTCCGCGAACACCTGTTCGCCGTGCTGCGTGATATCCTGTTCATGCACAACGAGATCCAGCAGGGCGCGCGCTTCGACCTCAACACTTCCGCCGGTATAACTGAAGCTGTGTTCAGCGTCCTGCGCAACGCGAATGTGCTGCTGCACGGTGCCAGCCACCAGATCGTCGTGTGCTGGGGCGGGCATTCGGTCAGCCGCGAGGAATACGACTACAGCAAGCTCGTGGGCTATGAACTGGGGCTGCGCGGATTGCATGTTTCCACCGGCTGCGGTCCCGGGGCCATGAAGGGGCCGATGAAGGGCGCCGCCATCGGCCACGCCAAGCAGCGCAGCAGCCGCGGCCGGTACATCGGCATCTCCGAACCGGGCATCATCGCGGCGGAATCACCCAATCCGATCGTCAACGAGCTGGTCATCATGCCGGACATGGAAAAGCGGCTGGAGGCCTTCGTGCGGCTGGGACACGGTTTCATCATCTTCCCCGGCGGCGCGGGCACGGTGGAGGAAATCCTTTACCTCCTGAGCATCCTCTTGCACCCCGACAACGCCAATTCGCCCTTTCCCATGATCTTGAGCGGCCCGCATTCCAGCCGGGATTATTTCCGCCTGTTGACGGAGTTTATTGCCGAGGCCCTCGGCGAGAAGGTCGCGGCGCAGTTGCGCGTCATCATCGGCGAGCCCATCAAGGTGGCGCGGCAGATCAAGACGGCGTTGGACGAGGTTTTTGAATTTTGCGAGCGCAATGATGAGGCCTATTACTTCAACTGGCGCCTGCGGCTCAATCTGGAATTGCAAAAACCATTTGCCGCCACGCATGAAAGCATGGCCGCGCTTCAAATACATCGCGACCAGCCGGTGCACCGGCTGGCGGCGCAGTTGCGCCGCGTCTTCTCGGGCATCGTCGCCGGCAACGTCAAGGAGGACGGCATGAAGCGGGTGGAGGAACACGGGCCCTTCGAGATCCACGGCGAACGCGCAATCATGGCCAGTCTCGATGCGTTGCTGCAGGCATTCGTCGCGCAAAAGCGCATGCGGCTGCCGGGGCGGGAATACAAGCCTTGTTACCGCATAGTAACTTGAAGCGACCGTCGCGGTAGTAGTTATAAACGACCCGTCAAAAGTGCACGAGGCTGTGCACGCGGTAGTTGTTCAGTTTTTTGCGTCCGTGTAGAAAATCCAGTTCGACCACAAAGGCGCAGGCCACGAGCGTCGCGCCCAGTTTCTCGACCAGCCGGCAACTGGCCTCCGCGGTGCCGCCCGTGGCGATGAGATCGTCCACCAACAGCACGCGATCATGCTTGCCGACGCCATCGACGTGGATTTCCAGGGTCGCCGAGCCGTATTCCAGGTCATAGGACAGGGCTTCGACCTGGTATGGCAGCTTGCCGGGTTTGCGCAGGGGCACGAAGCCGACGCCCAATTCGCGCGCCGCCAGGCTGCCGAAGATGAAACCGCGCGCCTCCATGCCGGCCACGACGGTAATGCCCACGTTGCGGAAGGGTTTCACCAGTTCCTCCGTCGCCTGCCGGAGGCTGGCGGGATCGCGGATGAGGGGGGTCAGGTCCTTGAATACGATGCCCGGCTTGGGAAAGTCGGGGATGTCCCGGATTTTGGCCTTGAGCGCATCCATGGTGTCAAAGAAACGGTGTTCAAAACATGTTAGCACAGGGTGTCTGTTCCAAGTGACAAGACGCGTGCTAAGGTAGGCGGACAGTGAATCAATCCTTGTCAATGGGAGGGGCTATGATTGCGAATGGCGCGGTACGGTGCTGGGTGGCGTTCGTTGGACGCCTGCTGCTGGCGGCGATCTTCATCATTGCCGGCTACGGCAAGCTGACGCATTTTTCCGCCACGGCGGAGATGATGGTCGGCAAGGGCCTGCCGATGGCGAACGTGCTGCTGGTGCTCACCATCATCATCGAACTGGGCGGCGGCCTGCTGCTGGCAACCGGCTGGTACGCACGCCAGGCGGCGCTGGCCATCTTTCTCTTCATCATTCCCGTGACCTATGTGTTCCACCCCTTCTGGTCCGATCCGGGCCAGCAGATCATGTTCCTGAAGAATCTCGCCATCATGGGCGGCATGGCGCAGGTCGTGGCCTATGGTCCGAGCTGTGGCGTCGGCTGCAAAAGGGCATGAACGCCTAGAAGAAAGTGCTATCGCGGGGGTCGGTAGCTCATCTTTATGGGGAGGCAACATGAAGAAATCATTGCTGGCAGCGGTTTTGGGGGGGCTGGCGGTTTTCGCATGGGGTAGCGTGTCGTGGATGGCATTACCGTGGCATGAGCGTGCCTTGCACGGGTTCGCTGATGAAGCCCCGGTGGCGCAGGCGGTGATGGCCAATGCGCCAGCAAGCGGCGTGTACGTGCTGCCTTATGTGCCCATGTCCAAAAACAACACGCACCCGGATATCACTGATCGCGCCATGCAGGACGCGCTGGCCCGCAGGCAACAGGGGCCGTTCGTTTATGCCTCGGTGACTCGCGAGGGCGTCGACACGAGCATGGGGCCGCAATTCGGGCTGGCCATCGGCTTGAACGTGCTGGTGGCATGGTTGATCGCCACGATGCTGGGTCAGACGCAAAACCTGGATTACCTGCGGCGCGTGATGTTCGTGGCGACGGCCGGCGTCGTCATCGCCCTGGCGGGATATGCGCCGAACGTCATCTGGTGGCATTTCCCGCCGGCCTACACCATTGTCGATGTCGCCGATGCAATCATCGGCTGGTCACTTGCCGGCCTCATCATCGCCGGACTGGTCGAGGGGAAGTCCAGCAGTCTAAGCTTTCGTTAGATGTCAAAACCCGCGGGGATTTGGGTGGCCCAATGCGCCTGGCCGGAGGTCGAGGCGCGGTTGCAAGCGGGCGCGATCGCCGTGCTGCCCGTCGGCGCGGGCGCCAAGGAGCACGGCCATCACCTGCCGCTGGACACCGATTTCACCCAGGCCGAATGGCTGGCCCGGGCGCTGGTCGAAAGACTGCCGGTCGCGGTGTGGCCCACGCTCAGTTACGGCTACTATCCCGTATTCGTGCAATATCCCGGCAGCATCTCGCTGTCCCCATCCACTTTTGAAATGCTGGCGCGCGAGATCGTTACCGGTATTTTGCACACCGGCGCGCGCCATGTGGCGTTGCTCAATACCGGCATCAGCACCATCAAGCCCCTGCAAGCCGCGCTGGCCGGTGTTGAATCGGGACGGGCCACGCTGATCAATGTCTATGCCGGTCCGGCATTCACGGCCGCCGTGCAAGCGGTGGAGGAACAGCCCTTCGGCGGGCATGCCGATGAGATCGAAACCTCGATCATGCTGGCCATCGCGCCGGAGCGCGTCGATATGAGTCGCGCGGTGGCGGCGGACAAGCACATCGAGCGCGGCATGTTCAACCGGCTGGATCCCAAAGGCCCGAACTACAGTCCGAGCGGCGTCAACGGTGACGCCACGCTCGCCACGCGCGCTAAAGGCGAGCGACTGCTGGCGGCGATGCTGGACGATGTGCTGGCGGTCATGGCCACGCTTGCCTAGAAGCTGTCTCAAAACTGCTGCGCAGTCGTGATCCGGTTCCGGGCGGTGCTCGAAATCCTCACATGCTACTGTGTATGCTCCGGTTTCTCCGCTCCGGCCGTAACCGGCTGACGCCCGCTCACTACGTTTTGAGACAGCTTCTGGTATCTATCTTAAAATGCCGTTCGCCCTGAGCACCCCGCCCCCCCGTTCATATATACCCTTCGACAAGCTCAGAGCGAACGGGCGGGGTAGTCGAAGGGTGAACATTGGCGGTATTTTGAGATAGGGTCTAATGTCACTACGTCGCCGCGCCGACTTCAAGCTTACGCCGAGCGCGGCAATTGCGTTACAGGAGCGGCTGCGCCATGAAGTCAGTCACGTGGACCAGTTCAAGCGCATCCGCACCGTGGCCGGCGTGGACGCGGGCTTTCCAGGGGGAGGGCAGAAGACACGCGCTGCCGCGGCACTCTTCGAATATCCGAGCCTCAAGTTCATTGCGGCACGGACGGCGCAGCGGAAGACAACGTACCCTTACGTGCCGGGACTGCTTTCCTTCCGCGAACTGCCCGCCATCCTGGATGCCTTGGCGAAGCTGCCGGTGAAGCCGGATCTGATCTTGTGTGACGGGCAGGGCATCGCCCACCCACGGCGTTTCGGGATCGCCTGTCATCTGGGCTGGTGGCTCAACTGTCCCACCATCGGCGTCGGCAAGTCATTGCTTATCGGCACGCATGCCGCCGTCGGTCGGCAGCGCGGCGAGTGGACGCCGTTGCGCGATGACGAGGAGACCATCGGCGCGGCTCTACGGACACGAACGGGCGTGAAACCGGTGTATGTCTCCAACGGTCATCGCGTGTCGCTCGACACAGCCATCGAATTGGTGCTGGCCTGCACGCCGCGTTTCCGCCTGCCGGAACCCATCCGCCACGCCGATCACCTCGCCTCACAGCGCGGTGTTTAGGCCGGCGGAGGCTCGGTCAGGCGGGTCATGATTTCCATGGCCGCCGGATAGTCGATTTTGCCGCTGGCGAGCTGCGGCAGTTTGTGCACGATTCGCACCTGTTTCGGAATGGCCATCGCGGTGACGCCCTGCCGCTGCGCTTCCTCCACCAGCGCATGGCGCTCCGCCGTGCGTTCCGTTGTCAACAGCACGATCTGTTCGCCCTTGCGTCCTTCCGCGATCACCAGCGCGGCGTGCATGGCCTTCGGCCACAGCGTCATGGCCAGTTCCTCGGTCAGCATGAGCGGCACCGTTTCGCCGCCGATCTTGGCGAAGCGCTTCAGGCGGCCGGTGATGGCGAGAAAACCCTCGGCGTCGAGCTCGGCGATGTCGCCCGTGTCGTACCAGCCGGGGCCGGCATCCGCAGTAGGAGGGGTGATGCCGCCCTCCGCATTAATGTAGCCGCGCATGATGTTGGGGCCGCGCACCAACAGCCGCCCGCCGCGGGGAATGCCTTCCACCGGTTCCAGCCGGTAGTCGATGCCCGTGAGCAGGCGCCCGACCGTGCCGAGCTTGTACAGTGCCGGAGTATTGACCGCGATCACCGGGCTTGCCTCGGTGACGCCGTAACCCTCCATCACGCGCTGGCCGAAGCGTTCAAGCCAGAGGCGTTGCGTTTCCACGCGCAGCTTTTCGGCGCCGGCGATCACGAAGCGCAGCGTGCTGAAATCCAGCGGATGCGCGTAGCGCGCATAACCGAAAAGAAAGGTGTTGGTGCTGAACAGCACGGTGGCGTTCAACTCGTAACACAACTCCGGGATGAGGCGATAGTGCAGCGGCGTTGGATAGAGGAACACTCGCGCGCCCTCCATGACGGCCAGCAGCGTGCCGGCGGAAAGCCCGAAGGCATGGAACATCGGCAGGGTGTTGAACACGAGATCGCGCTGGGTCAGCGCAATCAGGGTCCGCGTCTGCGCGTAATTGGCCAGCAGGTTGGCATGCGATAGTGCCACGCCTTTGGGCGCGCCCTCTGAGCCGGAAGTAAACAAAATGACCGCTGTTGAGTCGGGATCACCCGCGCCCGTGCGCTGGTGATATGCCTGCATCGGGATACGAGTTGCGAGCAGGCCATTAAGTTTTCGCTTCAAGGTTACTTGCGCTTTCAAATCTTCGAGGTAGACCAACTGATGCCCTGCGGCCAGCGCCTGTGCCAATGCTTGCAGCCCTGCCTTCTCGATGAACTCGCGCGAGGTGATGATGGCGCGCAGGCGCGCGACGGCGCAGGCGGCCGAAACGTTTTTGACGCCGGCGGTAAAATTCAACATTACCGGCACGCGGCCTTGGGCATGCAGGGCCAGAAACGCGGTTAGCGCCGCCGTCGAATTCGGCAGCATGATGCCTAGGTGCTCGCCCGGACTGGTGCGGCCTGCGATCAAATCACCGAGTACGAAGGCGCGGGCCAGCAGCGCGCGGTAGGTCAGCGGTTCACGGCGCGGGTCCTCGGCAATGACAGTGCCCGCGCCATGCGTGCGGACGGCGCGGCACAGGGCGGCGAAAACCGTCTCGTGCCGGTAACTGTTGAGGTAGGAAAGCCGGAGCAGGGCGTCATGCAATTGCCGCGCGGCAGCCTTGCGCCGCTGTGGGCCGTGCAGGTCCTCCGGCAATTGCAACCGGAAGGGCGGCAGAAATGTCAGCCGGATGGGCGGCAGCCAGCGGCGCGTCACCATGCCACGCAGGTATGAGAATACTGAATACTGTGCGCCCTCGATGCCGACGGCCAGGATCGCCGCTTCGGCGCGGTCGGCGATCAATCCCGGGCCTTCGTAGATCTTCATCAGACCGCTGGTGATGGAAATGCGCCCCTCCGGAAAGATCGCCGCCTTCCTGTCCTCGCGCAGAAATTTGACCATGCCCTTGACCGCCAGCGCGTGGGTGGTGTCCAGCAGGAAGGTGTCCACGCAGGCCAGAAACGGACGGAACAGGCGGCGTCCGGCAATGTCGGTGTTGACGGCGAAGATGGGCGGTTCAGGCAGGAACAGGAACAACAAGGCGCCGTCCATCAGCGATACATGATTGGCGATGATCAGCACCCGCTGGCCGGCGGCATGATAGTGCTCCAGCCCCCGCACCTCGACGCGGAACAGCCGCCGCACCAGCTCGCGGAGCCACGGGCGCAACAGCTGGGCCAGGCGCTTCATGCGCGGCAATTTAGCCGCCGGCGGTGGTGAAGTGAAGCCCCATTGATAGGGAGACGAGCGGGGAACTTAGGGAATGGACTTGTTCAGAGGCCTTTCATGTCTGCGATGCGGCGTCGCTGACCAAGGTGACGCCGGTATAAATATCCAATTCGTCGCCAGGCTGGAGGCGCTGGCGCGGCCTCAGGTTGTTCCACTGGCACAATTGCTCGACGCTGACCTTGAAGCGCCGGGCGATCGTCCATAGCGAATCGCCGGTCCGGATTTCGTAACGTATGTGCTGCGCCTCGTCCACGGGCGCCGCCAGACGGGATGTCGACGCAGTCGTGGGAACCGGTGCCTCCACCTCGGCGGTGGCCAGGTTTTTCCATACGATGATTTCCTGGTTAAGTCGCAGGGAAACATCGCGTTTCAGATGATTCCATGCCAGCAGGCTGTCCACGCTGACGTGATAAAGGCGCGCAATGCTCCACAGGCTGTCGCCCGGCCTCACGATATGGGTGATTTCGTCGCCCCCGGCGGGGGGCGTGTAGGCCACCGGCATGACCCCGGTCAATTTGGGCGGGTTGGCCGATGCAACAGCGGCTTCGCCGCCGTTCGGAATGAGCAGTTCCTGATCGATGCTCAGGCGTTCGCTCTTCAGACGATTGGCGGCTTTGATTTCGTTGACCGTGACCGCATAACGCTGCGCGATGGCGCCCAGATTCTCGCCCTGCCGCACGACGTGAATGGTACTGTGCACGGCAAGACTGTCGGCGCCCTGAATGGCGAGGGCCCGCTGGAAGGTCTCCGCCTGCCGTACCGGCAGGATCAATTCATGCGGGCCGTCGGGATCGCTCACATGTTTCAGGAAGCCGGGATTGAGCACGCGCAGCGCCTCGACGCTCATGCCCGCCATGTCCGCGGCCTTGTTGAGGTCCATCTGGCGGCCCACGGCCACTGTGGTCAGATAAGGCTTGTTATCCACCGGAGGCAGCGAGACCCGGTAGCGCTGCGGGCTGGCGATGATTTGGCTGACCGCCAGCAGCCGGGGCACGTAGCGCCGTGTTTCCCTCGGCAGATTAAGTGACCAGAAATCGGCCGGTTTGCCTTCTCTGCGATTCGCCTCCATGGCGCGCTGGACATTCCGCTCGCCGCAATTGTAGGCGGCGATGGCGGCCAGCCAGTCGCCTTTGAACACATCGTGCAGTTGCTGCAGATAATCAAGCGCCGCCTGGGTCGAGGCCATGACGTCGCGGCGGCCGTCGTACCAACGGCTGCGGTTCAGGCCGAAGCGTGAACCGGTGCCGGGTATGAACTGCCAGAGGCCGGAGGCCTTGTGACGCGAGGTCGCGTCGGCGCGAAACGCGCTTTCGACGATGGGCAGGAGGGCCACCTCCATCGGCATCCGCCGCCGGTCGACTTCGCTCACGATGTAATACAAATAAGGCTGGGCGCGGGCCGTAGCCTGATCGAGGAAGTCTCGATTGTTGAGATACCAATTCAGGAATCGCTGAACCTCCGGACGCCCTGCCTGCGCGTTGAGCTGGAGGCCGAGTCGGACGCGGTCCCAGACGTTGTTCAATTCATCGGCGTTTGGCGGGCTGTTCGGGACGGCCTTGGAGGAATTGATAATGCGGTGGTCGTATGTGGTTGCAACGGCAGATGAATCAGAAGACGGGGGAGTGGTGGCTGCAACAGGAACATCTTTATCATCGTGTTTGGAAAACCAAGAGCCCACCGTGCTGCATGCGGCGAGCAGAGCCGGCAGTAGCAGCAGCGCGAGAGTAATCCCCCCTCGTTTTCCCCAGCGCATAGAGCGGCCGATGCTAGAGGGACTGCGGGAAGGCGTCAATAGTGATCCGTACAATCCACGCATACGGCATATAATGTAATTTATGAACACTCCTGCTCAGGTCACGGAGCCATCATCGGAACCACCCGTGTCGGGCTTTCAATCATGGCTCGGCTCCGCCACCGGGACGCTGATACGCCGGCAAGCCGCGGCGCAGGTGGGCGCGGTGCTGCCCAATCTATTCGGCTATCACGCCATACAACTGGGAGGTTATGGCGGCGAGGATCTGCTTGGCACCAGCCGTATTTCACACCACTGCCACGCCCAGCACGGGCCATGTTGCACCGCGTCGCCGGGCAGCGATCTGATCTGCGACCCGGCCTCCCTGCCGTTTGCCGCCGACAGCGTGGACGTCATCCTGTTGCCGCACGTGCTGGAGTTCAGTGCCGATCCCCATCAGGTGCTGCGCGAGGCCGAACGGACGCTGATCGGCGAGGGCCATCTGCTGATCCTTGGTTTCAATCCCTGGAGCTGGTTCGGGCTGTGGCGGCTTTTGTCCGGCTGGCGGGGCGCCATGCCCTGGGCCGGCCGGTTCTATGGCCTGACCCGGCTCAAGGACTGGCTGATGCTGCTCGGTTTCGAGGTGATCGGCCGGGAGTATTTTTTCTATCGCCTGCCGGTGCGGTCGCCTGCGTTGTCGCGACGTTTGGGCTTTCTGGAGCGGCTGGGTGCATTGTTCTGGCGGCGCGCGGGCGGGGTCTATCTCGTGGTCGCCAAAAAAAGGGTGGAGTGCATGATTCCGCTGCGCACCCAATGGCGGCTGCGCCGCCGCGTGATTGCGGCCGGGGTGGTCGAACCCTCGCTGCGGCGGGTGAGGAATGGCGACGGATAGGAAACCCGTGGAGATTTATACCGATGGCGCCTGCCGCGGCAACCCGGGTCCCGGTGGCTGGGCGGTATTGATGCGTTACGGCGCGCATGAAAAGGAATTGAGCGGCGCCGAGCGGCAGACCACCAACAATCGCATGGAATTGCAGGCGGTCATCGCGGGTTTGACGGCGCTCAAGCGCCGGAGTGTTGTCAGACTTACCACGGATTCACAATACGTGCAGAAGGGCGTTACCGAATGGCTGCCGGACTGGAAGCGGCGCAACTGGCGCACGTCCGGCAGGAAACCGGTCAAGAACGAAGACCTGTGGCGCGAGCTGGACGAAGCGGCCGCCAGGCATGACGTGGACTTCGAATGGGTGCGCGGCCACGCCGGGCATCCGGAGAACGAGCGCGTGGATCAGCTGGCGAACGCCGCGATAGATCAAATGCTGGCAGGGGACGGCACATGAGGCAGGTGGTGCTCGACACGGAAACCACGGGCCTGGAGCCGGCCGAGGGGCATCGCATCATCGAAATCGGCGCGCTCGAGATCGTCAACCGCCGTTTGAGCGGGCGCAGCCTGCACCATTATCTGCAGCCCGATCGCGAGATCGACGAAGGCGCGCTGGCGGTGCATGGCATCACCCTCGAACGCCTGCGCGACAGCCCGCGTTTCAAGGATGTCGCGGCGGCCTTGATCGATTTCATCCGCGATGCCGAGGTCATCATTCACAATGCGCCCTTCGACGTGGGCTTCCTCAATCACGAGCTGAAACTTGCCGGGGGGGAGTGGAGCAGGTTCGAGAATTACTGCACGGTGCTGGATACGCTGGTCATGGCGCGCGAACGGCACCCCGGCCAGCGCAACAGCCTGGACGCCCTGTGCAAGCGCTACAACGTCGACAACTCCGCGCGGCGGTATCATGGCGCGCTGTTGGACGCCGAGATTCTGGCCGATGTGTATCTGGCGATGACCGGCGGCCAGGCCGCCCTGTTGTTGGAGGATCAAGTCCAGTCCGGCGCTCGCGCCGCCGCTCCAGCCGCGCGCAATGATCGCCCGCCCCTCAAGGTGATTTCGCCAACGGACGCGGAGCTGGCGGAGCACCAACGGCGTCTCGCCGTCATCGACAAAGTTTCCGGCGGCCGCTGTCTGTGGCTGCATGAGGAAGGTTCATGAAATTTGACAAATTGGCGGGTGATTTCTGGGGCGGATTGGCGGCCATGCTGGTCGCGCTTCCCTCCGCCATCGCCTTTGGCGTCACCATATATTCACCCATGGGCAGTTCTTATGCTGCTCAAGGCGCGCTGGCCGGCATCCTCGGCGTCACGGCACTTGGACTGCTGGCGTCCGTGTTTGGCGGCACCAATCGCCTGATTACCGCACCGTGCGCGCCCGCGGCCGCCGTTCTTTCCGCCTTTGTCATTGAATTTCTGGGTCATGGCGAAGCCCGCCTCGAGTCCCTGCTTCTCATGGTGGCGCTGCTGGGCCTGCTTGCGGGCGTCATCCAGATCACCTTTGGCGTAGTGGGACTGGGCCGCCTCATCAAATATATGCCGTATCCCGTGGTCAGCGGCTACCTGAGCGGCGTCGGTCTTTACATCATCGCCAGCCAGGTGCCCAAATTCCTCGGCGTTCCCAAGGAATCACATTTCTGGGAATCGCTCATTGCCACGCCCACGTGGCGGTGGCAGGGCGTGGTCGTCGGAGTGGTGACCATCGCCGTCATGCTGGTGGCCCCCAAAATCACGAAGGTGGTGCCGGCGGCCATTCTTGCCCTCGTGTCAGGCGTGCTGGCCTATTTCGGATTGGGGTTGCTGGACGGTTCTCTTATCGTTCTATCGGACAATCCCCTGATTGTCGGGCCGCTGGGCAGTACGGGCGGCAATTTCATCGAGGTCATGGCCGGCCGCTGGTCGGCCGTGGGCAAACTTACGCTTGCCGACCTCGAGATCGTGGCCATGCCGGCCCTGACGCTGGCGGTCCTGCTTTCCATCGACACACTCAAGACCTGTGTCGTCCTGGATGCGCTCACCCGCTCCCGGCATGATTCCAACCGTGAGCTGATCGGCCAGGGCATCGGCAACGTCACATCCTCAATCATCGGCGGCATTCCCGGCGCCGGCCAGATGGGCGCGACCCTGGTAAACCTGTCCAGCGGCGCGCGAAGCCGCCTCTCCGGGATTGTGGAAGGCATCCTGGCGCTCATTGCGTTTCTGGTGTTGGGCACGCTGATCGCCTGGGTGCCCGTCGCCTCACTGGCCGGCATCCTGATCGTGATCGGTGTGCGCATGATCGATCTGCATACGCTCAATTACCTGAAGTCGCGTTCCACGGTGCTGGATTTCGTGGTCATCGTCGCTGTCGTCATCGTTGCCCTGACGGTCAGTCTCATTGCGGCTTCCGGCACGGGCATCGTGCTGGCCATCCTGCTGTTCGTCCGCGAGCAGATCGGCGGCCGGGTCGTCCGCCGCAAGGCCTATGGCGATGCCACCTTCTCCAAACAGATCAGGCCCCAGGCGGAAATGGAGATTCTCATACAGCAGGGCGGGAAGACGGTGATTTTTGAATTGCAGGGCAGCCTCTTTTTCGGAACGGCCGACCAGTTGTACACCGCGCTGGAGCCGGAGTTTAAGAAGAGAACCTACGTCATCCTGGACATGCGGCGGGTGCAGTCGGTGGACGTGACCGCGACCCACACGCTCGGCCAAATCAAGGACATGCTTGCCGAGCGCAACGGTTTTCTCATTTTCTGCCAGATCCCGTGGAATCTTCCCAGCGGCAGGGACATGAAACAGTACTTCGATCAGGTCGGACTGGTCAGGCCGGACAGCCCGGTGAAGGTTTTTGGCGAAGTGGACGAAGCCATCGAATGGGTGGAAGACCGCATCCTTGCCGAGGCGGCGCTTGCCCGCGCCAAGGAAAAACCGCTCGAACTCAACGAAATCGAATTGTTCAAGGAGCGCAAGGCGGAAACCCTTACCGCGCTTGAGGCCTGCATGGAAAAGCGCGCCTGCAAGGCGGGCGAAGCGATTTTCGCCCGCGGCGACACCGGCGATGAGTTATTCCTCATCCGGCGCGGGGAGGTGCGCATCATGCTGCCGGTGGACGAGACCCACAGCCACCACATCAGCACCTTCGGACGCGGCGCCTTTTTCGGCGAGATGTCGTTTCTGGACGGCAAGCCCCGCTCGGCCACTGCGATTGCCTATTCCGACACCGATCTCTACGTGCTCCCTCGAAAAATGTTCGACCGGCTTTCCGGCGAGCACAAGCGGGTTTCCCTCAACCTGCTGGAGGGGCTGGCCAAGATGCTGGCGGCAAGGCTCCGTTACGCGGACATGGAAATACACGCGCTCGAGTCCTGACGCGCCATATCATTTCCGGCCGGCTTCATCAGGTTCTTCCCTCGGCACGGGCGAGAATTCGCCGGTGGACTGATCCAGGAGCGCCAGCACGCCATTGGCGATCCCGAAATGGCAGCCGTGGATCTCCAATTTGCCGGCCGCCACGCGCTCGCGGATCCACCTGTAGGTCAGCAGATTTTCCAATCCCAGACGCACGATCTGGTATTCGATCTGCTGCTGCCGCGCCTCGGGCGGACAGGACATCCGCATGAACCGCTCGCGCGCGGGCGCCGCAATGCTCATCCAACTGCCGAGGTAACCGCTGCTCAGCATGTGCTCCTGAATGTCCCCCAGCAGGGCTTGGGCGCCGCCGCAACGGGCGTGGCCCATCACCACGATGTGTTCGACGTTCAGATACAGGACGGCGAATTCCAGCGCCGCGCTTGTGGCCTGTACCTTGGCCACGGGTGAATCCGGAGGCACCAGGTTGGCGATGTTGCGCAGCACGAATACCTCGCCCGGACTGGTGTCGAAAATGGTTGCCGGATCGACGCGGCTGTCGCAACAGGCGATGAACATGATTTTGGGCGATTGGCCGCGCGCCTCCAGCTCGCGGTAAAGTTTTTGCGCCGCCGGGAAACGGCCGGCGCGGAACCGCCGATAGCCCTGAAGCAATGGATCAATGCTCACGCAGTATCCCTCATTTAAGAACAAGGCCCGCCATAGTAAGCTGGACGATGGCGGTAGGCCACTCTGGATCAAAATCAGGAGGTCATTTTCATGTCGGATCAAAGCCCGATCAAAGTCATCGTCACGGATTTCGAGATGTCATTCTGGTCGATGGTGTTTTTCATGGTGAAATGGGCCATCGCCGCCATTCCCGCCGCCATCATCCTGGTGGCCACGGTCATGCTGGTCGTGGGGGTTTTCGCCACCTTCGCCGGCCTGCGTTGAAATGATTAAAGGGGTCGGAGCCCTTTGTAATGCGGCCGGCCAAAAAGGGCTCTGACCCCATTAAAATAATGACCATGCCCCGTCGTGCCTGGCCAGGGTTGGAGATAACGCTGCGGCGGCGGTAAGCTTGTCGAAATGTCTCTCCGGGTGTGGGCGCTGATTGTGCTCGCCGGTTATTTCGGCTGGCGGGAGTTTTTGCGCGCGCCGGTGAGCGCCGAACTGGCGGCGCATAAGGGTTACACGATCACCGAGCTGGAGCCTTACACGGAAACGCTGCGCGTGCTGTCCACGGAGTCCTACAGTCTCGGCCGTGAGTCGGATCTATCGCCTATTGACATCGCCGCCGGCTGGGGGCCGATGGCGGATCCCTCCATCTACAAACAGTTCCAAATCAGCCAGAGCGGGCGCTGGTATTACTGGCAAACAGACCATTTCCCCATTCCGCGCCGGGAGGTGGAGACACACAGCAGCAACATTCATATCGTGCCCGCGACTCCCGCCATTGCCAAGGCGTTGGAAAAGGTGAAGCCGGATGAATTGATCGATGTCGACGGCTCCCTGATCGAGGTCAGGGCCAATGACGGCTGGCACTGGAAGAGTTCGCTCTCACGCGAAGACACCGGCGCGGGCGCCTGCGAGTTGTTGCTGCTCAAGAAAATTTCCATAGAGGAAAGATAATCTAATGGGCCACCCCGGAGAGTTTTAACACTCCGGGCGTCTGTTTCGAGCATTTTCCGGTGTTTCTAGTGGTTGCAGGTGCAGCAAAATGGCTTTTTCACCCCTAAACCGGCCATTTTGCTTGCACGGAAACGGTAAGTTGCTGATAATTCCCTCCTGATTTTGGGAGCCGTGACAGGTTCTAGCGGGCCAGCGAAGCCCGCCACGGTCAATCATTCCAACCCTTGTTCAATCGCATAAAACTTGAGTCGGCGATGGGGGATTCCGCGTCATGCGGAATCTTTCGCGTCGACAGTAATGAACTGATATTGAGGAGATTCAGTCATGCCAGGACGTAACTTTCTGTTCATACCCGGTCCGACCAACATCCCAGATCGCATCAACCGCGCCATGCACCTCGCCCAGGAGGATATGCGCGCGCCGGACCTGCCGAATTTCACCAAACCGCTGTATGAGGATATGAAAAAGGTTTTCAAGTCCAAGACCGGCCGGGTCTTTATTTATCCCGCTTCGGGAACCGGCGGTTGGGAAGCGGGCATCAGCAATACACTTTCGCCCGGCGACAAGGTGCTGATGTCCGGCTTTGGCCATTTCTCCAATCTTTGGATCGACATGTGCCAGCGCTGGGGCCTGAACGTGCAGGCGCTGGAAGTGGAATGGGGCGAGGGTGTGCCGGCCGGGAAGTACGCCGAAATCCTCAAGGCCGACAAGAAGCACGAAATCAAAGGCGTGTTCGCCACGCAGAACGAAACCGCCACCGGCGTCGCCTCGAACATCAAGGCAGTGCGCCAGGCACTGGATGACGCCAAACACCCGGCGATGCTGTACGTGGATGGCGTGTCCTCGGTGGCCTCGATGGATTTCCGCATGGACGAATGGGGCGTGGACGTGTGCGTCTCAGGCTCGCAAAAGGGTCTCATGTTGCCGACCGGTCTCGGTATCATCTGCCTGAGCCCGAAGGCGATGGAGGCCGCGAAGACCGCCAAGTTGCCGCGCTGCTTCTTCGACATCGCCGATCAAATCAAGGCCAACGACATGGGTTTCTTCCCCTACACGCCGCCAATGAACCTGCTGCGCGGCCTGCGCGAATCACTCAACATGATCCTCGAGGAAGGTCTGGAGAACGTGTTCGCGCGCCACCACCGTTATGCCGAGGCCACCCGCGCCGCGGTCAAGGCCTGGGGTCTCAAGCTGGTGGCGAAAGAGCCGAAATGGTATTCCGATACCATCAGCGCCGTGTTTGTGCCGGAAGGCTTCAACGGCACCGAGGTGGTGCGTACTGCCTACCGCCGTTACAACCTGTGCCTGAGCATCGGCCTGGCGAAGGTGGCGGGCAAGATCTTCCGCATCGGTCATCTGGGTGACATGAACGAGTTGATGTTGCTGGCGGCCTTGAGCGGGGCCGAGATGGCCATGCGTGATCTTGGCATCAAGGTCGAGGCGGGCTCCGGCGTGGCGGCGGCGCAGGAATATTTGCGCGCCTCGGCGAAGCCTTCCGTCGAGGAAGCCAGAAAAATTTAACTGATTGACGCGCCGTCACCGGGGCCCATGGTTCCGGTGACGGCGATTATCGAGGGAAAATCCATGAGCTTTACGCAATACAAACCGGTGCGCACGCGGCTGCAACGGAGCGAACTGGCGGTACCCGGCTCCAATCCGTCCCTGTTCGAGAAGGCGCTGAAGAGCGATGCCGACTATGTATTTCTCGACTGCGAGGACGCGGTCGCGCCGGACGACAAGGAGAAGGCGCGCAAGAACATCATTCAGGCCCTGAACGATCTGGACTGGGCCGGCCACGGCAAGACCATCTCGGTGCGCATCAACGGACTGGATACTCATTATATGTACCGCGACGTGGTCGACATCGTCGAGCAGGCCGGCGCCAGGCTCGACACCATCCTCATCCCCAAGGTCGGCACGCCGTCGGACGTCTACATGGTGGATTGCATGCTGACCCAGATCGAGGAAGCCAAAAAGATCAAAAAGCCGATTGGCATCGAGTGCCTCATCGAGATCGCGCTCGGCATGGCCAACGTCGAGGCCATCGCACAGTCGAGCAAGCGTCTGGAAGCGCTGCATTTCGGCGTCGCCGATTTCGCGGCCAGCTGTCGCGCGCGCACCGTCGTCATCGGCGGGCTTAATCCGGATTATCCGGGCGACCAGTGGCACTCGGCACTGCAGCGCATGGTGATTGCATGCCGCGCCTATGGCATCCGCGCGATTGACGGACCATTCGGCGATTTCAACGATCCGGAAGGCTATAAAGACGCCGCGCGTCGTGCGGCGGCGCTGGGATACGAGGGCAAATGGGCCATCCACCCCTCGCAGATCGCGCTTGCCAACGAGGTCATGTCGCCGCCGCCGAAGGAGGTCGAGAAGGCCAAACGTATTCTGGTGGCGTTGGAGGAGGCCGCCAGGGCTGGAAAGGGTGCCGCCCAGCTCGACGGGCGCATGATCGACGCCGCCTCGGCGCGCATGGCCGAGAACGTGGTTCGCATGGCGGACGTCATCGACGCCAGGACCAAAAAATAACGACCATCCGAATTCAAATTGCAGGAGAACCACCGTGGAAATTCATGAGTACCAGGCAAAAGAAATCCTTGCGGGTTTCGGCGTTCAAATCCTGTCCGGCGGGCTGGCCTACAGCCCCGAGCAGGCGGTTTACCGCGCCAAGGAAATCGGCGGCAGCGCATGGGCCGTCAAGGCCCAGATCCACTCCGGAGCACGCGGCAAGGCCGGCGGCATCAAGGTCTGCCGCAACGACGATCAAATCTGGGGGGCTGCGGACGAACTGCTCGGCAAGCGTCTGGTGACGCACCAGACCGGTCCGGCCGGCAAGGTCGTGCACCGGCTTTATATCGAGGCCGGCTGTGACATCGACCGCGAAATCTATCTGGCCTACGTGCTCGATCGCGCCGCGGAACGGGTGGCGGTCGTTGCCTCGGCGCAGGGCGGCATGGAAATCGAGGAAATCGCCCACAGCAAACCGGAATCCCTCATTCGTTGCTCGATAGAGCCGGCGGTGGGCATGCAGGAATTTCAGGCCCGGGAGATCGCCTTCGCACTGAAGATCCCGCCGTCCATGATCAGCCAGGCGGTCACCACGTTCATGGGTTGCTACCGCGCCTTCCGCGATCTCGACGCCACCATGGTCGAGATCAATCCACTGGTTCTCACCAAGGACAACAAACTCGTCGCCCTGGACGCGAAGATGTCCTTCGACGACAACGCCATGTTCCGGCACCCGAACATCTCCGAACTGCGCGACAAGTCGCAGGAGGATCCACGCGAGATGCAGGCGGCCGATCGCGGCCTGTCCTATGTGGGCCTTGACGGCAACATCGGCTGCATGATCAACGGCGCAGGGCTCGCCATGGCGTCGATGGACATGATCAAACTTGCCGGCGGCGAACCCGCCAACTTCCTCGACATCGGCGGCGGCGCCAATCCGGAGCGCGTCGCCAAGGCCTTTCGTCTTGTGCTTTCCGACCCCAAGGTCGAGGCATTCCTGGTCAACATTTTTGCCGGCATCAACCGCTGCGACTGGGTGGCCGAAGGCATCATCCAGGCGCTGGACAAGGTTGAGATGAAGGTTCCGCTGGTGGTGCGGCTGTCCGGCACCAACGTTGACGCGGGCCGCAAGATCATCAAGGAGAGCGGCAAGCCGATCATCAGCGCCGACACGCTCGCCGAGGCCGCCGAGAAGGTCGTGGCGGCTTGGAAAAAGCACACCGGCAGGAAATAACGGGAATTTGAAGAGGATATACCATGGCGATTCTTTTGAACGAGAAATCACGCGTGATCGTGCAGGGCTTTACCGGCCAGATCGGCACGTTTCACGCCAATGACATGATCAAGTACGGCACCAACATTGTGGGCGGAGTCACGCCGGGCAAGGGGGGAGCCAGGCATCTGGAACGTCCGGTGTTCAATACGGTCAAGGAGGCGGTGCGGGAAACCAGCGCCGATAGCAGCATTATTTTTGTACCCGCGCCTTACGCGGCCGACTCCATCATGGAGGCTGCCGATGGCGGCATCCGGTATTGCGTGGCAATCACCGACGGCATACCAGCCCAGGACATGATCCGCGTCAAGCGCTATATGCGTCGCTACAAGGAGGCGAATCGTATGCGGCTCACCGGCCCCAACTGTGCCGGCACCATCTCGCCAGGCAAGGCCATGATGGGGATCATGCCGGGCCACATCTACATGGCGGGCGACGTCGGCATCGTCGGCCGTTCCGGCACGCTCGGTTATGAAGCGGCCTCGCAGATGAAGGCGCTCGGCATCGGCGTCACCACCTCGGTCGGCATCGGCGGCGATCCCATCAACGGCAGTTCATTCAGGGATATTCTTGAACTCTTCAACAACGATCCGGAAACCAGGATGGTGGTGATGATCGGCGAGATCGGCGGCCCGCAGGAGGCCGAGGCCGCGAAGTGGGCCAAGGACAACATGAAGAAGCCTGTCGTGGCCTATATCGCCGGTCTGACGGCGCCAAAAGGCCGCCGCATGGGCCATGCCGGCGCCATCATTTCCGCCTTTGGCGAATCGGCGGCGGAGAAGGTGGAGATTCTGAAGGAATGTGGCGTTACCGTCTCGCCTACGCCGGCGGCGATTGGCCAGACCGTGGCCGACGTGCGCAAAAAACACGGCATCAAGTGATGACGCATTGAATGAGTTACTACGGCATAATTTCCCGGGAAAATCTTAAGGACGTTCCATGAGCAAACCGAAGGTTCTTGTCACCCGCGCCTGGCCCCGGGAAGTCGAGGCCGAGTTGCAGAAACATTATGACGTGACGCTCAACGCCACCGATGTTCCGATGTCGGTGACGCAGTTGCAGGACGCATTGCGCCAGTACGACGCGGTGTGTCCGACCGTGTCGGATAAGATCAACGCCGAGGTTCTTGGCGCGCAACCCCTGCGCGCGAAAATCCTCGGCAATTTCGGCGTCGGTTTCAATCACATCGATCTCGAGGCCGCCAAGGCACGGGGGTTGACGGTCACCAACACCCCCGAGGTGCTGACCGACTGCACCGCCGATCTCGCCATGACGCTGTTGCTCATGGCGGCGCGGCGCGCCGGCGAGGGAGAACGCCACGTTCGCACCAGGGCGTGGACCGGCTGGCGGCCCACGCACATGATCTCGACCAGGGTCACCGGCAAGACACTGGGCCTCATCGGCATGGGTCGCATCGCCCGCGCCGCAGCGCAACGCGCCCATCACGGTTTCAGCATGAAGATCATCTACTTCGATCCGTTCCCGCCGCCCCCGGAGGCGATCAAGGACCTGAATGCCACACAGTGTGCGAGCATTGAGGACGTGTTGACGCGGGCCGATTTTGTCTCGCTGCATTGTCCAGGCGGCAAGGAGAACTACCACCTCATCAACGCCGAGCGGTTGAAGGTGATGAAGCCGGGGGCCATCCTCATCAACACGGCGCGGGGCGATGTGGTCGATGAAAAGGCGCTGATCGCGGCGCTCAAAAAAGGCACCATCACGGCAGCCGGCCTGGACGTCTACGAGGGCGAACCCAAAGTTAATGAGGAATACCTGACCATGGAAAACGTCGTGCTGCTGCCGCATTTGGGCAGCGCCACCCGCGAGACCCGCGTCGCCATGGGTATGCGCGTATTCGAGAATTTGCAGCTGTTCTTTGCCGGCAAGCCGGTGCGTGACAAAGTGGTGTGACCAGCAAGCAGTCCGCCAGGGCACCGTACTTCAAACCGCTTAACGCGGTGACGCCCGCGGAAGGCGCAATCGCCGCCAATTCGGTGGCCTACGCCAACAAGGTCGTGGGCCTGCTCCATGACCTCCTGCTCGATGTGATCCGCCTGCGTCAGCCGGAGATTGAACCCGTCCTTGAAGGGCGCGCGCCGGTTCCGGAAAACAATCGTGATTTGCTTCTGCGCACAATGCAGGCCCAGGGAATCTGGTTTCAGCTTCTCAATATCGCCGAGGAAAACACCTCGATGCGCCGCCGCCGGTTGCTCGAAACCCGGCGCGGTCCGCAGGCGGTGGAGGGTACCTTCAGCCATGTACTGGCGCGGGCGGCTAGGGCGCGTGTGCCGGCGGCGGAAGTACAGGCGCTGCTCAATCACGCGCGCGTATTGCCCACAATCACTGCGCATCCGACCGAAGCCAAGCGCGTCACGGTGCTGGAGGCGCACCGGCGCATCTATCTCCTGCTGGTGCAGATGGAGTCGCAGCGCTGGACGCCGCGCGAGCGGGCCGATCTGATCGATCAACTAAAGAGCGAGATCGATCTGCTCTGGCTGACCGGCGAGATCCGGCTGGAAAAGCCGACGGTGGATCAGGAAGTCGCCTGGGGCCTGCATTTTTTCAATGAATCGCTCTATGAGCGCACTCCGCAATTGATCGACAGATTGCGTGAGGCCTTGCGGGCCGCCTATCCCAAACGCAAGTTCAATCTTCCGTCGTTCTTCAAGTTCGGCTGCTGGATCGGCGGTGACCGCGACGGCAATCCTTTCGTCACCAGTGAAGTGACGCGGAAGACATTGCGTACCAATCAATTTGCGGCGCTGCGGCGTTATCGCAAGCGCCTTGAACAGGTGCTCAAAAAACTCTCCATCGCGCGTCATTCCATCAAATTGTCCGATGACTTCGCACGGGCGCTGGCGAGTGAGCTGAAACGCGCCGGTGACGGAGAAATGATCGCCAGACGCAATCCGGGCGAGGTATTTCGTCAATATTTGAGTTGCATCCTCCGCAAATTCGATGCAACCCTGAACGCGGTGGAGCGGGGTGCTGCGCTTGATGTTTCCTACGCCTATTTCAGCACCAATCAGATGATCGATGATCTCAAGGCGGTGGAGCAGGGCTTGAACGACGCACGCTGCGAAACCCTGAGCCGAACGCTGATCGAACCTCTGCGGCGCGAGGTGGAGAGCTTCGGTTTCCGCACAGTAAGTCTCGACCTGCGGCAAAACACCACGGTCACCAACCGTACGCTGGCGTCTGTTTACGAGAAACTTGAAAACGCCCGAGCACCGGAAGCCGGTTCCAATGAATGGAGGCAATGGTTGGCGTCCGAACTGTCCCGTCCACTCGAGGGTCGCCCTGATTTGACCGGCCTTGCCGACGAAGCGATGGAGTTGCTGAATACACTGCGTCTGATGGTCGAGCCGAATACGCTGGTCGATATCGAAGCCATCGGTAATTTTATTCTCAGCATGACGCAAACCGCGGCGGATGTGCTCGGTGTTTATCTGCTTGCCAAGTATGCAGGACTGTTCAACGATCGCGAAGGCATCGACCACTGCCGCATCATGGTGGTGCCGTTGTTCGAAACCATTGAAGATTTGCATGCCGCGCCGGGCATCATGCGCGAGTTGCTGGCCATGCCGCTGATCCGTCGCACGGTGGGGCAATCCGGCAATGTCCAGGAGATCATGATTGGATATTCCGACTCCAACAAGGACGGCGGTTATTTCACCGCCAATTGGGAATTGTGCAAGGCTCAGGAAGTGCTGACGGAAACCGGGAAGGAGTTGGGCGTGCCGGTAAGTTTTTTCCACGGCCGCGGCGGTTCGGTCAGCCGTGGCGGTGCACCGCTGGGCCACGCTGTCGCGGCCCAACCCGCCGGCTCGGTACATGGACAGATGCGGATTACCGAGCAGGGGGAGGTCGCCTCCGCCAAATATTCCAATAAGGGTACGGCGCTATATTCGATGGAATTACTCGCCGCCAGCGTGTTCCAGCACAGCCTGATGTCAGAACGCGAACGGGAACTCAAGCCGCACCCGGAGTTCGATGAGGTCATGGCGCTGATCTCGGATCGTTCGTACGCCGTCTATCGGCAACTGGTCGATCAGCCGGGCCTGGTGTTCTACTACGAAACCGCCAGTCCAGTCGAGGAATTAAAACTGCTCAACATCGGCTCCCGTCCGGCGCGGCGTTTCGGCGCCAAAACGCTGGCACAACTGCGCGCCATCCCATGGGTGTTTGCCTGGACGCAGAACCGGCACATGATTACCGGCTGGTACGGCGTAGGTTCTGCGCTCGCGCAATTTACCGGTGGTCGCGGTGGCAAGGGGGGCAGAAAGGTGCTGCAGTCGATGTTCAAGGAGTCGCGTCTTTTTCGCCTCATCATCGACGAGGTTGAAAAGGCGTTGACACAGGTGGATTTGGCCATCGCGCGCAAATATGCCGAGCTGGTCGATGACAGGGATATCCGGGAGACGGTTTATGGGATGTTTGAAGAGGAGTATCACAGTACCGCAAAACAGATTTTGGATATTCTGGGAACCAGGACATTGTGTGAGCGGTTTCCACGTTTTCGCCGCCGGATCACGCGGCGGCTGGCTACCATCAGCCAGATCGGACTGATCCAAGTCAAGCTTATCCAACGTTTCCGTGCCCTCAAAAAGACCGATGAGAAGGCGGCGCACGCATATTTAGTGCCGCTACTGCTTTCCATCAACTGCGTCGCCGCCGGCCTCGGCTGGACCGGCTGATTTTTCATCTTATTGAATTAATTAATGTAAATTACGTATAATTTTTATTATTGCAAATAATAATAATTATCATTTAGAATTATATACGTCCAGAATTCATAAACGGGCTGAAACCGAAATGCATGACCATCCAGACCCCGACCTTATGCTGGCCGCCTTGCTCTTTTTGTTAACGCAGTTTGTGGTTCAGGGCGAACGTCCGGCACTGTCACTAGCGGTCGTCGATCACCTCGAACGACTCAACGCCCACCTCGACAGGTTACCGCCCAGATTGAGCGGAGCGATACCGCGCTTGCTGCAGCAGTGGCATGCCATCAGCGGCGCCCCGATTACTGCCCGTGTCCCATCGGAGCGGCAATGCCGGGCAGCGGACGGTACCGTGGCCCACACCGCCAAGATTCTCCGGTTCCCCGCGCGAGGAGCGCAACATGGTTAGCGAGAGATGCCGGGCGGTTCATCTGGCCAGCGGCGACTACTGCGAAGTGACGCGTTGCATGGATTGCGGCAGCCTGCATTTAACCGTGGGTTCATTGTCGATGCGGTTGCCGCCGCATGTCGTGAAAGACCTTGCCGAATGTATTGCCGTCGCGCTGAATGCATTGCGCACACCTGAGGAAACATCAACTCCGGATTTTCAATCCTACAAAAACTGATTCATCCGGGGAGGGCAACAGTGCAGGCGGCAACAAAAAAATTACTTTTATCGATGATTGTATTGCTGACAAATATCGACCCGGCCCATGCCAGCGAAGCCATATTCGGTTATGTATACACTTTGGATTTGACGCCCAAAGGCGGCGTTGAGTACGAACAATGGATCACGGACCGCGAAGGCCAGGCCAAGGGTCATTTCCACGATGTACTGATGCGTTCCGAGATCGAGTATGGACTGACCGACAATCTGCAACTTTCCGGTTATCTTAACTACAGCTACATCAATGCCAATCGCAACAGTGTCAATGGCGAGACCAGCGGCATCGACATTCCCGCCGATCACGATCCCACCAAGCCTTTCAATGCACTCCGTTTTGATACGGTCTCCGCTGAATTGATCTGGCGGGCATTGAGTCCTTATACAAATCCGATCGGTTTGGGATTTTACGTCGAACCTGAAGTTGGTCCACGAGAACGTGCCATTGAGCTCCGGGTCATTCTTCAGAAGAACTTCCTGGATGATCGTTTAATCACGGCCGCCAATGTGTGGGCGGAACTCGAGCGGGAAGATGCTGGCGGCGGTGAAATCGAGCGCGCTACCATGCTGGAGACCGATCTAGGCATCAGCTATCGTTTTGCCCCCAAGTGGTTCGCCGGCCTCGAGTTCCGCAATCACAACGAATATGTGGGCTACACCGTGAGTACGGACGACCAGGAACACACCGCATTCTTTATCGGGCCAGTGTTGCACTACGGCTCGGAAAAATGGTGGGCGACGCTGACATTAATGCACCAGTTCAAAGCCACAGGCTTTACCGACGAGCAGAGAGACAACATCAGAGGTGGCCTGATCTTCGGCGATGAGCATACGCGGTTTGATGGCATCCGTCTGGCGATCGGTATCCCACTTATTTAATTCGCTCAAATAAGAATCCGGTCACCGCTTCGGGCAATGACCATTGGTAAAAGCAGTCACCGGGAGATTACATGTTTGTTCATACGCCAAATAGGATTATAAAAATGAACCCCATCTTTCTCATTGCATTAATCAGTCTGTTGCTGACCCCCCCGGTTTTTGCTGACAGCGATGGCCGCCTGGAAGAACGCATCAATCAATTGCAAAAGCAATTGGATGGCATGAAGCAGCTCCAGCAAGAGGTCGATCAACTGAAAGCGCAATTGGCGCAGGAAACCAAGGAGCGGCAGGTGACAAAAGCGGCGCCACCAGCCGCCAATATCCCCGCTCCGTCGGCTCCGCCGCCTGCTGAGGAGTCATCGACATCGATCGGTGGATATGGAGAGATGGCTTATTCGACGTTTGGACACGACGCGTCCAATCCAAGCCAGGCTGATCTGCTCCGGTTCGTGATGTTTCTCGGACACCGATTCAATGATCGATTGTCATTTCAATCTGAACTTGAGGTGGAACATGCCGTCGCCAGTAAAGATGACGAAGGGGAAGTTGAAGTTGAACAAGCTTGGTTGGATTACCGTTTCAGTGACGAGGCCAGTGTGAAGGCCGGCCTGTTCCTGATCCCGCTGGGGTTTTTAAACGAAAACCACGAGCCGCCGACCTTCTACGGCGTATTCCGGAATTCCGTGGAGACGCGAATCATTCCAACCACCTGGCGCGAAGGCGGATTCGGTCTGCATGGGGCGCTCGATAACGATTTTTTGTATGATGTTGGCGTGACCACGGGCTTCGATGCCGGCAAAATCGATGATCCCCCGTTCGGTATTCGCAGCGGACATCAGGAACTGCAACTGGCAAATGCGAACGACGTCAGCGTGTACGGCAGTCTGAAATACATCGGTTATCCAGGACTGTTGCTGGGCACGGGCATATTTTCTGGAAATACCGGTCAGGATGGCGCCAGCAACCCGTTACTCAAGGGGGTTGATGCAAGGATGACCCTGGGTGAAGTACACGCGCGATATGCCGCACATCGGGTCGACCTACAGGGGCTCTATGCCCTGGGCGCGCTGGATGACGCGGCCCGGGTGACGGCTGCCATTCAACAGGCGGCCCCCAAACAGTTCGAGGGATGGTATCTACAAGCGGCCTATCATTTGTGGAGTCAGGGGCAGATGGACTTTGCGCCGTTTGTGCGCTACGAGCAATATGACATCGATCAGGCTGAGGACATTGTCAATGACTTCCTGAGCGATAGAGCTGCCCGCGACAGCATCGAAACGATAGGCTTCAATTTCAAACCCCATCCGGACGTGGTGCTGAAGATGGACTATCAAAATTATGAAAGAAATACCGGCAACAGCAGCTTCGATCTTGGTATCGGATACATGTTTTAGCAAGAGCTTCGTCTATGCCGATAAAGTTATGAGGGATACGTTTGAAGACAGGCGCGGATCTCCAGGCGGCGATTCATGAGGGCCGAATTATTGATCACCGCGACGGCGATTATGGTGGTCGCGCCAGCGCGGGCGACGACTTATCTCAGCGTCGAGCAGGCCCAGGAAGCGATATTCCCCGGCGCAAAATTTACCCCTGATTTCAGAAATCTGAGCGGGGGGGAGATATCGCAGATCGAGAAGGCCTCGGACACCACGGCCTATTCCAGGGAGGTAAAATGCTGGAAAGTGGATCAGGGCGGCTGGTTCATCGTTGACGAAGTGGTCGGCAAGCACGAGTTCATCACCTATGCCCTGGGGCTGGATGCCGGCGGCGCCGTTCAGGGGATCGAGATCATGGATTATCGGGAGACGCACGGCGGCGAGATCCGCGAGCCCGCCTGGCGCGCCCAGTTTCACGGCAAAAAGCACGGCGAGGCATTGAAGCTTGAAGAGGATATCCAGAATATCAGCGGCGCGACACTATCCTGCAAGCACATTACCGATGGCGTGCGGCGATTGCTTACGTTCTATGATTTGATACTGAAAGGCCGGTAGCCTCATATGTTGGTTCGCGCCCGCCCGCTCCTGGGCACCATCGTCGAGATACGCGCAGCAGGGAGAGACGCGGAATCTGGGTCACGCGCGGTCACTGCCGCCTTTGAGGCCATCGCGCAGGTGCATCAGCTGATGAGTTTCCATGAACCAGAGAGCGACGTCAGCCGCATGAACCGTTTTGCGCATCGGGAGACGGTGAAAGTTGACCCACGAACCTGGGAAGTTCTGACCTGCGCGCTGCAGTTGAGCCGCCAATCGAAGGGACTCTTCGATTGCACAATAGCCTCCCGTCTCATGCAGTTGGGTTATCTGCCGGCCGTGCCGGGTCTGTACGCGAATGACGATGTCACCTACGCTGATCTTGAATTGTTGGACGATTATCGCGTTCATTTCCTGAGGCCATTGACCATCGATCTGGGAGGCATCGCCAAAGGCTATGCCGTCGATCGGGCAATCAAGCAATTGCAAATGCATGGTATCGAGGCGGCCTGCGTGAACGCGGGCGGGGACCTTCGTGTCATCGGCGACAGGGATTGGCCGGTCGGCATACGCCTGCCCGACGACCCTCGCCGGGCGTTTTCGGCAATCAAAATACGTGATGAAGCCGTGGCGACCACCGCCAACTATTTTTCCACAAGGATTAAAAACGGCGTGACCATCAGTCCACTGATTGATCGAAGGACAGGTATGTGCCGCGTGGAGGACCAGAGTGTTTCGGTTATCGCGCATTCCTGCATGCTGGCGGATGCACTGACTAAAATCGTCTGGTTGAGCGACAATCATGAACACCCCCTCCTGTCACGTTATGGCGCACGGGCGATCATGTACTCAGCCGCCAATGGAGCGACGGCGCATGCGGCATGATATTCCCGCGGTGTATGCCGAGCGCATCCGGCTTGATCCATGGCATCGTTATTCAATCTATAGCGTGGTCATTCTGACGACCTTGTCCGGGGTGGCATGGTTGATTCTGCATTACTTTATCTCCGCCCCGGGTCAAGTGGACGCCATCTCCGATCCGCTGGAGGCGTTGAGCCTTAAAGTGCACGGGGCTGCCGCCATGCTGATGCTGTTGTGTCTGGGTACGTTGTTCCTGCCCCACATGCTCAGGGCCTGGCGGCTCGGCAGGAACCACTATCTGGGGGGGCTGCTGGCGATCATTAACCTTGTACTGATCCTGACGGGATATGCGCTTTACTATTTCAGCACCGAGGAAAATCACGCAATCATCAGCGCGATGCATTGGGTCACCGGTCTGCTGCTGCCGGTTATTTTGATCTTTCACATTCTTACCGGCCGGCGCGGACGGGCGCGCGGCTGAACCCATTCCGGCTGACTGTGATAAGCTTGAGCGGTTCCATCCATGGAGCCGCGATGATGTCTAGTAAAGAACGTGGGGGAAAAGTGCAGCCGCTGCTGGCGGAGGAAGCCAGGGCCAGGGCGATAAAGGATACGGGCAAGGACGAATTGTTTTCCGACCGGAGTTCCGGCGCGGCGGATTTCCATTTCGATCAAAAGACCGCGACGGTGTTTGATGACATGGTCAACCGCTCGGTGCCTTTCTATGCCGAGATCCAGCGGATGACGGGCGAGATGGCGGGAGATTTCGCCACCGCCGGCAGCAACCTGTTCGATCTCGGCTGTTCGACCGGCACCACGCTGCTGTATCTGGATCGCGCGGTCGATCAGGACGTACGTTTCGTCGGCGTGGACAATTCAGCGGATATGCTGAACAAGGCGCGGGAAAAGCTGAAGGCGCAGGGAGTGACCCGCGCCCATGATCTCGTGCGGGCGGATTTGCACCAGGGCGTGCTGGTCGAGAATGCCTCGGTGGTGATCATGAACCTGACGCTGCAATTCATCCGGCCGTTGTATCGGGAGCGCGTCATCAAACAGGTCTTCGAAGGTTTGAATGAACACGGCTGCCTGCTGTTGGTGGAAAAACAAACCCTGTCGGACAGTCTGCTCAACCGGCTGTTCATCCGCTACTACTACGACATGAAGCGCCGCAACGGTTATTCGGAAGTCGAGATCGCGCAGAAGCGCGAGGCGCTGGAAAACGTGCTCATCCCCTACCGCCCCGAGGAGAATCGCGAGCTGCTGCGTTCGGTCGGCTTCCGCTACGTTGAGGAATTCTTCCGCTGGTACAATTTCGCCGGTTTGATTGCGGTGAAATAACGGGCGTTTGCATGTCTCGCATCGGTTTGCCCCGGCCGTGGGTGATCGCCTATGGCAACTGGCTGTTCAAATACCGCAACGCCGTTTTCCCGCTGGTGATGCTGACGCTGTTTCTGGGCTTCCGGCCGGTATTGTGGCGCGGCGATCTTGCCATGGATGCCAGGTTGGACGGGTTGGGCCTGGCCGTGGCTTTGCTGGGCCAGGGGTTGCGTGCCGCCGTGATCGGCTACGCCTACATCAAGCGCGGCGGGGTCAACAAACGCATCCATGCCGATCAACTGGTGACGCAGGGGCTGTTCGCCCACGCCCGCAATCCGTTGTATGACGGCAATCTGCTCATTCTCATGGGGTTGTTCATCATCCATAATCACCCGGCGGTTTATATTCTGGGTGGTGTGTATTTCGTGACCGCATATATCGCGATTGTCGCCGCGGAAGAGGAGTTTTTGTCGGGCAAATTCGGCGACGCCTACCATGATTATTGCCGGAAGGTGCCGCGGTGGCTGCCGAATTTGCGCGGGTTGCGTCAGACCTTGAGTGAGATGGAATTCAACTGGCGCCGTGTCGTGATCAAGGATTACGCCAGTGCCTACACCTGGATGATGACTGCGCTGCTCATCTTCGCCTACGAAGACATGCCTCCGGCAGGATGGGGAGTGCAGCGCGGCCGTCTGGTATTGTCACTGGCTGTCGCCTTGACGCTGGTCTTCATCGTGGTGCGTTACATGAAAAAACGCCGCCTGTTGCGCGAGTCATTATAAAAGCCTAAAAAAAGTCGTGAGGAAGTCCGGCTGCCAGGCGCCGCGAAACGAGATGACGAGACAGTACGGATTGGTACGGCGGGCCATCGAGTGGGCGGAACAACGCAGACGGACTCCGCAACAGTTTTTCAGCGGACTTCCAGCACCCCCTCCATACCTTTGGAGCGGTGGCTGGGGAACATCAGCAGTTTGTGATCGCAGAAGAAGGCATATGTGCCCGCTTTTGCCGCCGTAAATTTAACGACGCCACTTTTACCCGACTCAACATCCTGTTTGACCTGCAAATCCGGATCGTCGATGACGAAGCTGTGCGGCGCCACCGTGGAAACGTTGTTGAGCGTGATCTCCACCGGCGTCCCGGCCTTGACGATGACGTGCGCGGGCTTGAATGAGTAGCTGTCCAGTGTCATCGTCAGATGTTGCACGCCGTCTGCGCCCATTTCGAGGATCACGGGCGGCACGGTGGCCGGCGATGGCGCCGGATCATCGGCCAGCGCCATGGTGTGAACCAGCAGTGTGTACAGCATGATGGTGACGGGGGCGGGGCGCATGACACCTCCTGATTTCATTGGGGGGGTCCCGCCCAGGCGGGCAGGGGAATGCCGGCGCCCTGTTGCAACGGCAGCAAATGTGTTTTGCCGCTCCCGCGGGTGAAGGATGTCAACAACGAAGGGAAGCGGCGGAACAAGGGCAACAGGGCGGTGGTGAAGCCCGGGCGCATGGCCATTTGCGCATAAACGGCGGAACGGCGTATGCGGGTGTCAAAATGCCGGCGCCAGGCATTTGCGTATTGCCGGTCGGCGGCGGCGGTTTCTCCGACGCGCACTGTGGCGCGATGCTCAATCAAGCATTCTGTAAGCAGCCATGCGCTTTGCATGGCAAGACTGATCCCCTCGGCGATCACCGGATGCGCTTCGCCGGCGGTATTGCCGGTGAGCCATACCCGCCCATGACGCAACGTGCGCCGGCCCGGCCGGATGGG